>JBDTIP010000197.1:0-8236 GCA_039936295.1 Gemmatimonadaceae bacterium | reverse complement strand
CCGCCCGACGGCAGATCGCAGCGTCGCTTGAATATGTCGCGGATCTCCGATTCGATTTCGAACTTGTCGAAAAGCGGTGGCTCCTCGGCATGAAGCCTCACGCGCGCAATGAGATCCGGCGCGATGTCCTCGAGATAGTCGACGATCTCGTTGAAGACCTGCTTGGAATCCACCGTGAGTGAATCGACCTTGGCGCTGAACAGGTCGCGCACGAGCCCGCGGGTGAGACCGGTCTCGCGGTGGATCAGAGCAGGTGCGCGCACAAAGCGGGTTTTCTTCTTGATGCGCTTCCACTGCGAGATCAGAGACTCGAGCTCTCGCTTCAACATGTCCGGCGTGACGTCCTCGCTCACGGTACGAACAATCACGCCGCCGGATTTCTCAGGCAGGAAACCGCGCACCATCTCCTTGAGCCGCTGACGCTCTGCACCCGCACCAATCTTCCGGCTCACGCCGACCTTGGTGCCACCGTCGGGGATGTAAACCAGGAAGCGGCCAGCAAGCGAGATCTGCGCTGTCACGCGCGGACCCTTGGTCGAGATCGGTTCCTTGGTGACCTGAACGAGGATGTCCTGACCGCGCTTCAGCGCGTCCTGGATCGGCGGAATCTTTCCGCCGCGGCGGCCGTTGCCACCGTTGCCACCGTTGCCACCATTACCGCCATTACCGCCAGTCGGCTCGGCATCTTCGTCATCGTGGTCGTCGGGATCCGAATCGTCGTCCGAGTCGTCAGGCTGGACGTCGGATGCGTGGAGAAAGGCACTCTTCTCCGTCCCAATGTTGACGAAGGCTGCCTGAATTCCGGGAAGTACTGCTTCTACCTTCCCAACATAGATGTCGCCGATCATTCGGCGTGTTTCTGGACGGTCGACCAGCAGCTCTACGAGGCGGTCGTCCTCCAGAATCGCGATGCGCGTTTCGCGCGCAGCCGCGTTTATGAGGATTTCACGTTTCATTGTAGCCCGCGCCGGCCCAAGATCGTGCTACAGGGTCCCAGCCGCTGCGCGGTCCAAAAGAGAAAAAGACGGGGGCGCCGACAATACTCGGCGCCAACATGAGTAAAGCTACGTTCGAACGACCCGGAACGCCAGCCAAATCATTGCCAGAACATAAGTTAGGCCGGCTTTCCATTCCCCATGCTTCATGTACAGCGCCGAGTCGAACCGGTTGGTGGAAGCCGGATCACCGCGCCATGGCGCTGGCCGCGGGAAGAACAGCGGAACGTTCGTCGCATATCGCGCATATGCGTCCGGAAACCGTTCCTGAATGTTGGCGATCTCCCGCCGCATTGTCGGATAGTAAATCAGCAGGAAAAAAGCGACCACCGCGACCAGAAGACTCCAGTGTGCGGCGACCGCGAATCCGGCGGCGATCAGGAAGCTCCCCAGATACAGCGGATTTCTCGAATGAGCGTACGGACCACTCGTCGCGAGTCGCTCGTTCTTGCTGATGTGCCCGGATGCCCAGGCGCGAATCAACACTCCGATCAGCGCAACAGCGCCACCGAATACAAGCGAGCCGGCCGTGGGGTGCGCAAAAATCAGGTACGCAATTCCCAGGACGAAGCCGAGTGGGATCCGGAAAGTTTTCGCGACCTCCGACAGCGTCACGCGGAAAGCTCGCGCAGAATGTGGCGACCAATAACGAGTCGCTGAATCTCGGATGTCCCCTCACCGATCTCGCAAATCTTGGCGTCGCGCATCATCCGCTCAACGGGATAGTCTTTGGTGTAGCCGTAGCCACCGTGGATCTGAACCGCCTTTGTAGTGGCTCGCATCGCGAGCTCCGAGCAGAACAGCTTGGCCATTGCCGCTTCCTTGCTGAACGGCTTGCCGTGCTGTGACAACCAGGTCGCGTGATATACCAGATGCTTGCCGGCGTCGATCTCGGTTGCCATGTCGGACAACTGAAACTGGATGCCCTGGAATTCAGCGATGGCTTTGCCGAACTGCTTTCTCTCGGACGCGTACTTGAGCGCGGCCTGGTACGCGCCCTCAGCGATACCAAGTGACAGCGCGCCGAGCCCAATCCGCCCTGCATCCAGCGTCTGCATGAAATTCGTGAAGCCTTCGCCTTCCTTGCCGAGCAGGTTCTCCTCGGGGACTTCCACATCTTCGAACACCAGTTCGCACGTGTCGGAGGAGCGCCAGCCGAGCTTGTCTTCCTTCTTGCCCGAACGAAAGCCCTTCATCGCCGGAAGCGAATCGTCGTGACCAACGCCGATCTTGCTGGTGGTCGCAAGGTCTGTGGTTGGCTTGGTGAGAATGAAAGAACTGATCCCCTTGGTGCCGCGGCTCGGATCAGTGACAGCAGTGACGACGAAGATCTCGCCGACGCCGCCGTGCGTGATGAAGATCTTGGACCCGTTCAGGATGTAGCGGTCGCCGCGCTTGACGGCGCGCGTGCGCGTGCCGCCCGCATCGCTGCCGGCCGTGGGCTCGGTGAGTCCGAAACCGCCGAGTACCTTGCCCGTTGCAAGCAGCGGTACGTAACGCGCGCGCTGAGCTTCGGTCCCGAATTTCACTATCGGCGATGTACCGAGGGTGGTGTGCGCGGAGATGGTGATGGCATGCGACGCGTCGACCTTGGCCATCTCATGGATCGTCAGTATGTACGACGTGAGATCGAGGGCCGCGCCTCCGAATTCTTCCGGCCACGGGACGCCGAGCATTCCGAGCTCACCCATCCCCTTGATGTTTTCCCACAGGAACTTTCCCTCCGCGTCAAGCTTGGCCGCGACTGGCGCCACATGATCGCGCGCAAACTCGCGGACAGTGTCGCGCACTGCGTAGTGCTGCTCGGAGAAGTAGAACGAATCGTCCATGTCTTGGTAGAGTGTTAGGCCTGATCCTCGGTAAGAGCCGCGATGAAACGCGGTCCGAAGCGCTCTGTCTTTACCGGACCAATCCCCTGAAGGTCACCGAAAGCGGCAAGCGTGCGCGGGCGGTGCACCGCGATCTGCCGAAGAGTCTTGTCATCGAACACAATATAGGCAGGTACCTCCTGCTCCCGCGCAATCTCCCGCCGCAGTGCGCGAAGCCGATCGAACAGTTCCCTCGCAGGAGCTGGGAGGTCGGCGGCTGGATCAGCGGCTGCTTCGTCGGCGTGCCGTTCCTTTCGAGTCGACGGCTTGGGCACCGCCCCGCCCTTTCGTCCTCGACCAGTTCGCGGTTTCGCCGACTCCGGCGACTTGGTGGGACGCGGGGCCGCTGTCCCGTGGCAGTTATCGCAGCCGGAGCAGCCATTGCCGGCGGCCGGATCGCCGAAATAACGTAGAACGAACGCGCGGCGACAGTTACTGGTGTACGCATATCGCTGCACCGCCTCGAGCTTTTCCAGCTCTGCCTCGCGCCGACGGTCCAACGACGCCCAGTCCACATTGAAGGCAGCGAGCTCGCGCGCTGGCGCGGCCAGCGTGATTCCGCCGCCGATCCGCTGCGCTGTAACGAACTGCATGCTTTCGAGATGCTCCAGCGTATCCTGAACTTCCGGTGGCGAACCGAGGCCGGAAGGAAGCGCCGCTACGTCCACGATTGCGCCATCGTTGAGTCCGTTGCCCGCGACTCGCCAGAGCGCGCGCAAAACTCCCAGCGCGATCGCATTTTCGTCACCCGCTAGCTCGCGCTTTATGCGCTCCGTTGTGGCGAGCAGCCGCACTCTTACAAGCGACGCAGACTCCAGCGCGCGGGCCGTGGCGTTCGCCTGCTCCAGCACGCGAATGGCGCTTTCGACATCGCGTGCGTTGGACTTGCCGGGAACCGATCCGGCGATCTCCTCGCCGGTGAGCGAAACGGTGCCTCCGCTATCCGCAAGACGTTGGAGCGCGCCATACACGCGCGTCACGAGCTCACGTTCTGGATAGGAGCCCTTGATGAAGTACTCGTGCGTGAACCGATCCTGAAATGCGTGGAGCAGGATCGCTTCAGACGGCAGCCCGTCGCGGCCAGCTCGGCCGGCTTCCTGGTAGTACGCCTCGAGGGTGCCTGGCATCGAGTGATGCACCACCGTGCGCACATTCGCCTTGTCGATGCCCATCCCGAATGCGTTAGTGGCTACGATCACGCGTACGCGCTCGGTCATGAATGATTCCTGCACCTCATGACGACGCGAGTCATCCAACCCGGCATGATACGCAGCTGCAGAGATTCCTTCGCGCTCCAGCATGCCAGCGATTCTCTCGACAGATTTGCGTGTGGCAGCGTACACGACCGTAAGCCCCGGGCGGTCACTGAGCACCTGTACAAGCAGCGAATCCTTGGCAGCATCGTTGCGCGCCGGAAGCACCGAATAACTCAGATTGGTACGATCGAATCCGGTTATGACGACCTTGGGATCGCGCAGCCCGAGCTGTCGTGCGATGTCGCGCCGTACGGTCGGCGTTGCGGTTGCGGTGAGCGCGATGGTCGGCGGATCGCCAAGAGCGCCCCGCACGTCGCGCATGCGCAGGTAGCTCGGCCGGAAGTCGTGACCCCACTGGCTGATGCAGTGAGCTTCGTCGATCGCAAGCAACGAGACACCGCCGCGCCGAAGCTGCTCGGCGGTATTGCCGGAATCGAACCGCTCCGGCGCCATGTAGAGCATCTTGATCTCGCCGCGCACTGCGCGCGCTATCCGATCCGATACCTGACCGCTGGTCAGAGTGCTGTTGATGAACGCAGCTGGTATTCCCTTAGCGTCCAGCGCATCGACCTGATCCTTCATCAGCGATATCAAGGGCGAGACGACGACCGTGAGACCGGAGAGAAGCAGCGCAGGAACCTGGTAACACAGCGACTTGCCGCCGCCGGTGGGCAGGATGACGAGCGTATCACGCCCGCTCAGGATCGATTCGACGGCGACCTCCTGCCCTGCGCGAAACGCCGGATAGCCGAAGGATCGTATCAGGGCCGCACGGGCGTCCTCGATTGGGACAGTAGTCATGCCCGAATCATTCACCGTCCACGCCTCGACCAGCGAATCGCTGCGATGCGCGCATCATCTGTCCAGCGCCGAATTGCGTGTGCGATCAGACAGCTCGCACAAAATGGCCGCGCGTAAACGCCGAGCCGACCACAGCGCGAACCACTGAGATCTCTACTGGCCGGTCCTGCTCGAGCATATCGATCATGTCGCGATAGCCGCGCACGATTTCAGTCACGGGGTCGCCCGCGACATTGAATACGACGCCGAATGATCTGACGCCGATGTGCCACAACCGCGACAGAAATTCAGAACCCTCTATGGGGCGAGAGTGCAGCAGTCTGTTGCGACACGCACTGTCAGTCGCGACCGCGAATGTGTAGCCTGCGGGGTCGGTGAGCGCGACGTTGGGATGCTTCTGTACACACAGATCACGGCACGTGGTCGGCTCACGGTTGAACACGGCAGACAGCACGCAATGCTCGATAGTCATTCCTTCGGGCCGTCCATAAATCATGACGTCAAATCCACGACCCGTCCACGGGCTCGTGAGCTCGCCAAGCTCGTCGATGGTCAGCTCGATTGACGGCACAATACGGCGTACGCCGTTAGCGAACAGATAGGCAGCCGTGTGTTGATTGAAGCAGTTGACGGCGTAATCCGCGACGACGTCCCTGCCCGCCCGCGCAAGCTCGACGGCCAGACCAACATGGCCCGTGACGAGTGGAAGATCCAGCGCCAGCCACTTGTCGAGAGAGGGTCGGTCTTCCGGCCGCACGATCGTCGGCGTGCGGATGCGCAATGTTACACCGAGAGCGGCGATATCAGCAGCCAGTGCGCGCACGTGCGAAAGCGGCGGCGCAGGATGGCGAAGGAACGGGTCGAGTACGACCTCAGTGGCGCCCGCGGCGGCAGCAGCTCGTGCGTCCGCGATGTTGTACACCTGCACTGATAGCATCGCACGTTGCGGCGCTTCCCGCGACTGCGTGTCCAGCCGTGAAACCGCAGCGTCGATCCGCGCACCGCGCTCCGCAGCGCCGGCCGCACGATCCCATTCGATCCTTTGCTCGAGCTGAGCGACCGCGCTCTGGCGCATGTGATTAATGACGCTCACCGGCAGGAACTGCTCGGAGGCAAGTCCAGCCACGACGACTTCGCGTAGCGCGAAGCTCGTTCCGCCAAGTCGCCCGATCTGCTCACGCAGTTGTGCCGCATCGAGTCCACGCTTCGTAGCCGCAGCGAGCGCGACATCGCTGCGCACCACTACTTCACCCGCATCCGAGCTGAATACGAGCTTTAGCGGAGAGCCAGAACTGCCAAATGCAGCGACGTCGAGCGCCAGCCTGCGCGCCGCCGGCAGTTCGACCGCATCAAAGCTTTCGCGCGCCCGCGCCAGAAGAATCGAATCGGAATTACGAATAACGACTGCTCCAACGGGCGGTCGAGCGCGCATAGTCAGCGCTTGGCGGAAGCGCCCATTGCGCTCACTGACAAGCCTCGCACCGGTCACCGTCGCACCAGTCGTGTCGGAATCCCGGTCCACCTCAAATCCAAGACCGTCGCCAATCTCGATTCGTGACGAGACGTCAACGATCACTTCGCGCGACGTCACTTCGGCCACTGTGCCCAGCTCAACACCACGATTGTCCGGATGTGCGCGCGTGACATAATCACGACCCGCTCTGCCGCGGTACATGCCGGGCGTGAAGCCGCGACTGAAGATCTGAACCAGATCCTGAACCTCATCTACGGCAGGCGGTGAGGTGTCGCCGTCCGCAACGCGCGTCAGGAAGTCACGATAACCACGCGTTACTGTGGCGACGTACTCGGGCCGCTTCTTGCGGCCTTCGATCTTGAGGCAGCCGACGCCGGCGTCGGCGATGTCAGCGAGTGAGTCGTACGCGCCCAGATCCTTTGCGGAGATGAGAAATCCCGAGTCGAGCGTATTTCCGGTGTCTGCGTCGGTAAGTGTGTAGTCCTTCCTGCACGACTGGGCGCAGGAACCGCGATTGGCGCTACGCTCGGAGATCATGCCGGACATGTAGCACTGTCCGCTGTACGAGATGCAGAGCGCGCCATGAATGAACGTCTCGAGCCCAAGATCCGGAACAGCGGCTTTGATCGCCCGAATATCCTCTATGGTATTCTCACGAGCCAGGACGACGCGATCAATCCCAAGCTCCTTCATCAGATGCGCGCCCGCGGCGTCGTGAACCGTCATTTGAGTCGAGCCGTGAAGCTCGAAACCCGGGTAGACCCCGAGTATCAGGTTGACCAGGCCGACGTCCTGGACGATGGCGGCGTCGATCCCCCGATCTATCGCCTCGCCGAGGAAATCCAGCGCTTCACGAAGCTCGGCCGGCTTTACGAGAGTATTCAGCGTGAGGTATATCCGGGCGCCGCGCGAATGTGCGAGCGCACATGCTACTTCGAGCTCTTCGAGCGTCAGCTGCGCACCTTCGTCCCTGGCGTTGAACTTCTCTGCTCCCAGATACACCGCATCGGCGCCATTGGCGACAGCGGCCCGAACCGCATCCAGCGATCCGGCGGGCGACAGCAGTTCGGGAATCTTTCGGGTCGGCTTCACCCTCGCAATCTAATTACGCCCGCGGTCTCACGAAACGGAGCAGGAATGCAGCGAGCAGACACGCAATTGCCGCCCAACGCATCGGCGAAGAGTCCGAACGCATCGACAGCCCGAATAGCACTAAAGCGCATAGCGCGAGGCCGACCTTGAAGGAGTCAACGCGTCTCATGGCATGCTCAATATCGGGCTGGCAATACTCGTCGCCGCGATCCGCATGAAAGCTCGGACGTCAATGGCCGTTCAAGCCGACGGCAGCGCCAGGGCGCGGGCCTCGTCATCGGGCACGTCGAGCACCATCCTGAGCAGAGCGGTGGAATACACCTTACCCTGCGCATCGGTCTTGAGCGACAGAGTACCGCCGCCACCCAGCGCGCCGTGCAGCAGGAAATTGAGCGCGTTGAGGTTTGGCAGCTCGAAACGATCAACGTCGCCGTTGATCATTCCGGCAAAGTGGCGCGTCACACGCGCCTGCGTCAGTTCGCGATTGATCAGCGGAAACCACTCCGGCCGGTTTGCAATGACACCGACGTTCGCAGTATCGCCCTTGTCGCCGGACCGTGCGTGTGCGATGTCGAGCAGACGCACCTTCATGACACGACCTCCACATGAGTCTGAACGACATTCTTGTCAACCAGCGCCGGCCAGTAAGCAACGATCTCTTCAACCTTGGGGCGGCCGCCAGCAAATCCAGTCACGCTCGGCGGACCGTTCAGCACGAGCGGCGCGATCTCGCGAGTGAAACGCTCGACC
>JBDTIP010000196.1:0-7458 GCA_039936295.1 Gemmatimonadaceae bacterium | reverse complement strand
GCCCACGGCGCCAGCGTACGATCCGGAAATACTCTCGCAAGCCGGATGACAGTCTGTTCCTTCCCAAGACGAGTCGGTACGCGAATGTCATCAACCCATCCCTTTGAATGAGCGTTGTAGCCATCATTCAGTGAGAGCGTTCCATATATCGCGGTGGCCCGAGCCGCACTTGCATGTCCTTCGGCCTTGATCGTTGCCCTTTCAAGGTGCTCGGGTACAAAACCATCGCCGTATACAGCTTCAACCAAGCCGCGGACACTGCTCGCGTCTCCCATTTCTCCGGGAGTCTTGATGCAATGCGTTTCTGTAAGGGCGCGCACGGTCCTCCAGATCACACCGGTGTTGCCATAAACGTACGCAGTCGCTGGCAGCAGTCCCTTTAGCCAGTCTTCCAGAGGATTCATATCCATAGGCGGAGCCAGGATGACGAGTTCCAGCTTAAGCCCAATTGGTCGTTGCGCATTCAATTCAGGATGCCGCTGAAGTCTGCCAGCACGTTGAATGAGCAAGTCCATTGGAGCCACATCGCTGAACATCATATCGAAGTCGACGTCCAGGGATTGCTCGATCACCTGGGTCGCTACGACGATGCGCCGCGAGCTGTTCGACTTCCGCTCCTTGCCGAAGAGTTCCAAAATCTCCCGCTCCCTCGCCTGACGATCACACTGTGCGAAGCGCGCGTGAAAGACGATTGGATCGAGCCCGCGATCCTTTAGTGTCCGCGCCGCCCGTATGCAGTCACCGACAGAATTGCGCACCCAGGCTACCGTTGCGCCTGATTCCTCGCCCTTCACAATCTCGTTGACGACATCCTCCTCAGAATGGACAAAGCGGACTGCAACATTTCGGTGAGATCGACTGGCAGCTACGACCGGCGTCTCTTTCACAGTCGCAGGCGCGGCGGACACCACTGTCGCAAGCGGGTATGCCATACTGCTGGGCCGCTCGAATGCTGCGTCGACTCTCGATGCGCCATCCATCCACGCGTCGACGAGCTTCGCCCTCTGCTCTATCGCTAGGGTTGCGGAAAGCACGATAGTCGAGCCGCCAAGCGCCGCGTGAAATTTCAGCAGCGTCTCCAGTTCCTTGGTGACGTACGCGTCGTATGCATGCGCCTCATCAATAACGAGCACTTTCTCGGACAGCGCGAAGAGACGGAGTGTATTGAAGCGACTGGGAAGCACTCCAAGGATCGCCTGATCTATAGTACCGGCACCGATATCGGCGAGCAGGCTCGTCCTACGATCATCCGCAAGAAACGCCGCGCACGATGCGGTGGATGATGGTTCCGAATCGGATGAGTCCTGCGAGCCAGCGGTTATTGACACGGCTGATTCGCCTAGCACGCTGGCGCGAAATCTTTTATGTAAGCGCGCCTGACCATGTGCTAGCGCGACGGATGGGAGTTGCTCCGAGTTCTCGTCAAACAAAGCGGAGACAGCGCCCGATTGACGACTATACATCGCGTTCGCTGTCGCCTGCGTTGGCATCGCCCAGTACGCGCCGCTGGCGTGCCTGCTAACCATTAGCCGGTGCACCAGCATTTGCGCCGCTTCTGTCTTTCCGGACCCAGTAACATCCTCGATAATGGCGAGAACGGGTCCGTCCGGCAGACTTACATTCGATGCCCATTGCTGCGCTGGCGATGGATCGCTGATTTTTGTCAGATCCGCGAACGAGCGTGGCGCTGATATCTGCGGTGGGATCAACCCAGCTGCGTGAACAGCGACCGCAGCACGTTCCTGCGCCAGCAGCCAGTAAGTCTCCAGACTAGAAGCGAGCGTGACCGTTGGATCCGGACTCTCGTATCCGAACCATTCTTCGTGCGACCCGATCCAGTCAGCAAGAGTAACCAGTCCGGCAATCCACCAACCCGCAATACGCGAACGCGTTATGTCCGGTATGACAGGAGCGCTGACCGGTTCCGGTAGGAGTAGCTCCACCATCGCGAGTGCGCACGTCCGCGCAGCAGTGATGCTCTGCGGTCCGAATACTCTTGAAACGACGGAGCCAGGGCAGGCCACGGGGCGACCATGATGGCCGAAAATCGATGGCGCGATGGCGTGCAGCACATCGCCTCCTTCCGGCCACAATCGCGCAATTACGTCATCCGCAAGGACCTGATCCCAGAGAAGATACCCGTCGACTGTGTGTGGCGATTTTGCAGCGGGCTTGAAACTTCCTAACACACTTGGCCATAGATCCGGTCTCTTCGCTTGGAATGCGATTCCGAATTTTCCGATGTCGTGCAGCGCCGTGAATGCAACGAGCAACCTGACTGCGACAGATTCACTAACGCCCAGCAACCAGGCCAGTCGCACACGCGTGATGGGGCGTCGCTCGAGAATGGTCTTGATGCATGCAGCAACATCAAGCGAGTGAAAGGCGACCGGATGGTATTCCGCTCGACCCACGCGCGCAGCCTGCTGCGCTTTACCCCAGAACTCCAAGACAGTACCGGTCTGCATGACTGCATCGCGATCGCTCATCAACCCCAAAGATGCTCGCACCAGCAGGCTTGTCAATGTGGACCGGCACAACCACCGCCTCGTACATTTGGCGCTCTAAGAACCGACTGCTGGTTCCAACGCGCGGCTATGCGGCGGACCGCTAGTTACAGAGCAATCGCAGCGACCGGCCCGTTGATGGATATGGAACATTGGAACTCTATGGACGACGACGTGTATGAGTCAGCGTGCATTCGTTTCTGCCGCCGCGATCACGGCCGCGATCTTGCGTGACATGGCTTGCGACAGCGCGTAGAGTACCAATCGTAAGCCGTTCGATTAGCGTTACATCGTACCATTACACGATGGCCGGATTTCGAAGTAAATCGCGTTCCCTTCACATGTCTCACTCCATGTCAACTTCACTTCAACGCACGGATCTCGATCCGACCTGCGGCACCGGCCGAGCAATGGCCTGCCGACCGGTAGGCATTCGTGTGCCCAGGTGCGTCGACTCGAGATGGATGATGCGGCGCAGTACCAGTTGCAGCCGGCTGTCGGCCATGCGATTGCACATATCCCCCAATAGCACGACGGGACGCCAGGAGATCCGCTACAGCGGCTGATCCGGCCCACGGTCAGAGACGAGGATTTATTCTCGTCGGATCGACACCCCCGTCCGTGCTTTCGAGCTCGGCGGGTTTTTTGTTTTTACACGCGTCTGCCGTAATCACGGTGGATACTCAAGGATGGAGAACCAATGAAATCTCTGTACACCCAGGCGCTGGTGCCCTGCTGTGAGCCACCCGCCATTCCCGAGACCTCGTCCGGAGAAAAACGAACGCGGCTGGATGAAGAGGACGCAAACAGAGCAACCCGAATCGAACGAGACAGTAGCCAGACCAATGAAGCAATGCAGTGGAAATGAGACAGGTCTGCGGCGCGCGTTGCGTCGTGGCGACGCTTAATGTTGACGCATGCAGCAGCATGACGACAAAGCGCTTCTCCCGTCGATGTCGACCCATCGCGATCCGAGTGGTAGGTTCCGGAATCCGTGGCCCGCAGCGAAGCCGCACGGGCTGGGTGATTTCCTGAAGTGGGCCCGGACCCGCCGCAACACGCGGCGGCCGGACCCACCGGCGTCCGAATTTCGCGCGGCCACGCCTTCCTTCCCCGCGCATGCGAGCAGAGAAGATGTGCTTGTCACGTGGATCGGTCATTCATCGTTTCTGCTCCAGATAGGATCGTTGAATGTCCTGCTCGACCCCGTCTGGAGCGATCGGGCGTCGCCCGTGAGCTTCGCTGGCCCCAGGCGAGTCGTTCCGCCCGGTGTCGCGTTAGAAACGCTGCCGCCGATCGATCTGGTGATCCTGTCGCACGATCATTACGACCATCTCGATCGTGCGACGGTGCACTCACTCATGAATCGATATCCGCGCTCGCAATGGATCGCGCCGCTCGGAGTGGGCGAATGGCTGCGCGCGCGCGGAGCGAACGTGCTGGCGGAATTGGACTGGTGGCAAAGTGTGCGCACGCGCGGCCTGGAGGTGACGTGCACGCCAGCGCAGCACTTCTCCGGCCGCCGCATCAACAACCGTAATTCCACCCTCTGGTCCGGCTGGGTCATTCGCGCCGACGACCGCGCCGTCTACTTCGCAGGCGACACCGGAAGGCATCCTGAGTTCGGCGCGATTACGGAGCGGCTCGGCCCATTCGACGCAGCGTTCATCCCGATCGGCGCTTACGATCCACGCTGGTTCATGCAGCCGGTTCACATGGCGCCCGACGAAGCCGTATCTGCCTATGCGGATGTCGCGACCGCCAATGCCGACCGTCTGTGCACGTTCATCGCAATGCACTGGGGCACGTTCAAGCTTACCGACGAGCCGCTGGACGAGCCGCCCGCGCTCACCCGCGTTGAGTGGCTAAAGGCAGGATTGGATCCCGCGCTCCTCTGGATTCCCGATCGCGGAGAAACGCGCGGCGTGTGACGCGGCGGATGGAGTGCTGGATCTATCGAATGACCGACACCGGTGTCACGATCAGGTGCAGGTCGTGATTGATCCGGACCCCGGTAATTCCATTAAGTGGGATGCCCTTTCCCGAGATAGTGGTGATGGGCGCGCCGTTCACGCTCACAGTCGCAGCCTTCGCCTTTACCTCGATTCTGATACCGTAAAGGCCCTTGCCGGCAGCGTCCTGCTTTGGAATCGTCGGCTGCGCAGTCCAGTCGGTCAGGGTTCGCGTGTTGGCGCCGTCTCGCACCTTTACCGCGTACTTGCCATCACCGCGAACGAGGAAATAGGCGTAGCGCGCTTTTGGCGTATTCAGGTTGATGCCCCCGACAAAGACTCCAAAACCCTCCGCTTGAGGCGGAGCCTGGAGCTGCTCGAACGTTGCCGAGACGATGTATTTGTTGACCGCCGTATCGCGCCGTGCAAACAGAATGTGCGCGGGGCCCGTCGTTACCTCCCAGCGGCCGGTTTCCTTTTCGGTATACGTGACGCTCGGTGGGCTTCCTTCGGAGTGATCGAATACTGCCGTGTAACCCGACGGCAGTCCCGAGTGACTCGCCGTGGAATCGCTGTTCGCGACTGGAGCAGTCGTCGTTGCGGAGATCTTTCCGGCGACTGGCGGAGTCGACGGCGGCCTGGATCCGGAATCCTTTCCGCATGCAATCGCGCCTGCCAGGACGCACACCGCGATGGTAACCGCGATGGTGTCTGAGACACGCTTACCAACACCGCGCATCGCTGTCGCCACCGGTATTGAAGCGGGATTTGACGTGGTCAGTCGTCGAATCGATCGCTGCGTTCCGCGCACTGCGTAGTCATGAATTGGCATTCGTTGGATTGGTCGACGTGAGTTCAGCTAATTCGAACTCAAAGATATAGTGACAATTGCGCAAAATACTCTTGCGCATTACACATTTGTGCGCGATTCTTGCTTGGATTCACGTGAGCAGATTTAACAACGTTCCGGAGTAGAGAATGGCACCCAGGAAATCGTCCCGTAAGAGCTCGAGCCGCACTGCCGGTTCCCGCACCGGCGCGAAGCGCGGATCAAAGTCGAAGTCGGCGAAGCGTTCGCGCAAGACTGTCGCTCGTAAGGTCTCTGCTCGCAAGAGCGGAGTTAAGTCAACGCGCAAGGCTGGAGCGCGCAAGGCAGGCGCCCGTAAGGCTGGAGCGCGCAAGGCAGCAAGCAAGCGCGGACCGGCACGCAAGAAGACCTCTGCACGGAAGGCGAAGACAGGCGTCCGCAAGGCTACGGGCCGCAAGGCTGCAGCCCGCAAGACTCGCTCAAAGACCACGGCCAAGACTGCAAGAAAGCCGGCTAAAACGACGCGCAAGCGCACCCGCAAGCAGGGCACCATCGCGCGCGTCAAGCGTGTGGCCGGTGGAATCATGGACCAGGCGGTGCAGCTCGCCGAGGACGCCGCGACTACGGTGACAGAGAAGGTGACGGATTACGCGCACGTTGTGCAGGAGAAGTTCTAGCGCCTTTCGCGCTAGATGCGTGCCGGTCGCGGATGCGGCCGTCACGCGCCGGGTGGCTCGGCGAAAGCCAGCTACTCCGGGCGCCCTGGCTGGGGCGAGGTTCCGGGACCAGTCTCCAGCCAGGCGCGCACCTCCTCGAAGACGCGCGCTCGACCGTAATCCACGGTTATGATGTGACCACCCTCTCGCGTCAGCACGAACCTCTTCCGATCCATTCGCAGCTCGTCAAACATGCGCCTCGACACGTCGGCGGCGATCCGGTTGTCCTTCTCGGACTGTATGAGCAGCGTCGGCGCGGTGATCCGCGATAACACATTTCGCGCATCCCTGAGCAACAACGATAGCTCTCGAATTGACCTGCCAGTCACAACGCCGTACGCCAGGTTTGCCTCACGCTCGGCGGGATCCAGAATCGAATGAACGCTTGACGCCTCGATCGGACCGAAAAGCTCGCTCCATAACGGTGCGGCGGCACTCAGCAATTTGATCCGCCACGGCATGACAAAGTAGGGTGCGATGAGCATTAGCCCCTCCAGATCGCGCACTTCCGCGGCCAGTATCGCCGCTATCGCACCGCCCATGGAGAGGCCGCCGACGGCGACGCGACGGTACCGGGCACGCATCGCGAACAGCTCCGCGCGAGCGCTGTCCAACCACTCGGTGTGGTTCGACACGTCCATCGCCGCAATGCTCCGGCCGTGGCCTGGCAGCAACGGAGCGCGCACGTCGAAACCCCGCTCGTGGAGATACCGGGCGAGATGGGCCAGCGTTTGCGGTGTGTCGCCGAAACCGTGAAGGAGAAGCACCCCCACCGGATTGCCGGCGCGCAGGTCTATTGGACCCGCACCCTGAATTATGTCTGCTATCGGAATCGATCGAAATGCGAGATACTGCGGGACGGGACCCTACGCGCGTGCCGACTCCCGAACCAGGGTAAGAGGCGTCTGTTCATCGTACCGCGCTGCATGAAGGCGGGATGCCAACTGCTGGGTATCAATAACAAAACACGTCCCCGCCCGCGTCGCCACCCCACCGCTCACCATCCGGCTCAGCGCCAAGGCGATGGATTCCCGTGTTGCCCCTACCATCTCGCACAGCAACCGATGGTGGGACGGGTTGAGCCGGAGCGTGGTATCGTCCACCATGAACCCGGTATCCTCACTCAGGCGCATGAGGATCGAGGCGAGCCGATCCTCCACATTGAGCGACGCCAGCTCCTGCAGGCGCTCCAGTAGCGTGCTGCGCTCCGCCATGACCTGACCAATCAGCGAGATCGCGTGGGCTGGCTGCTCCCGGAGCAGGGCTCGGAACTGTTCTGCCCCCAAATGCAGGGTCTCGACCCCATCGGCGGCCTTGGCATCGGTGACGTACAAGCCCTGCGGCGCGAGACCCTCGGCGCCAAATGTCTCGCCCGGCATTGCCATCCCGCTGACAAAGCCACGCCCGCCCTTCATGGCGCTTCGCAGTACCACGTGGCCATGCAGCACGATGAAGATTCCGTCGGCGGCCGTACC
>JBDTIP010000195.1:0-8029 GCA_039936295.1 Gemmatimonadaceae bacterium | reverse complement strand
AGCACATCGACGCCGTCGTGTGCCAGCCGCCGCTCACCTTCTTCCAGATCGGCAATGCGACCGGAGGCGATTACATGAAGCGCGAGCTGAGCGTCGTCCCGCGTGAGTGAAGCGCGAACATTGGGCTGAACCATTGCGCGAACCCTCCGGTTGAGGCCTGATCAGAACTTAGTATCGGCCGGCCGTCGCTGGATTCACCTTACATTACACAAAGTTGTCAGAAAGGGTTCCGCGCTCACAAATAGCTGAACCACCAGTCACTGCGACGCCGCTTCAACGATGCGTACCAACGGCACGCCGGGTATAGCATGAGCACCACGATCATCCATGTGATGTACACGCCCACAAGGCTGAAGCCCCAGCCCGGAGGCTGTGTGATGGGGAAACTGCCGAGGTTCGGCGACTCGACCATCCAGTGCACCTGATGACCGAAGCGCACGTAACACACGGCAACTGCCAGCAGGTGCATCACCGGAATGTGCAGCACGTAGTAGAACAACGGCACTTTCCCGTAGACGAGCGCCGGTCGCAGGAACCGCGGCGTGCCACCGTCTACGGCCCAAAGGAACAACAATGATGGTCCGATAGTCATCAAGAGGAACTGTAGCGACGGCGGATACTTTGTTGTGTTCACGAACGACAACACAGTGAAAATCGCCGAATGCTGTGTACTCCACTTGCTTGGATCACCATACAGATTCAATGCGCGCAATGCAACGAATGCGGCGATCAGCGCGAGCCCGAGGCGCGACAGAAACGTCGTCCGGCGCGCGGCGTCCCAGCGATATACCTGCCCAAGCCCGTACCCGACGGCCGTTACCCCCACCCACGGAAGCAGTGGATAGGCTTCAAAGATGGTGATGCGCGGACTCGAATACAGCACACCCGGCACGTGCAGTATCGACCATAGCGGCGCGAGCGCACCGAACGACGCAGCACTCACAGAGTCGAGCAGATTGTGCGCAGCGATCATCACGACACCGACTATCGTGACAGTCTTGACGGAAAGGTGGATAAGTGCCGCGAGCGTGATCATCGCCCAGCCAAGTGCCCAGAGAACGAAGAGCATCAGTAGCCGGTAGTCCCAGTTGAACTGCCAGCCAAGGATTCGCGTGATGACGACTTCGAGGAAGATGAGCCAAAGTCCGCGCGTCCAGAGAAAGCGCGACAACTCCGCCGTCGTCTTCCGCCGAAGTGACAGGAACGCGCCGGTGCCGGTTAAGAGGAAGAACACCGGCGCGCAGAAGTACGTTATCCAGCGAGTGAGAAACAACGCTGCCGACGCATGTTGCAGGTCCGTTGGGCTGGGGCCGGGTGAGCCAAAGAACTCGCGCACGTGATCCAGCGCCATGACGATCATGATGACGCCGCGGACGATGTCTACGGACTCGATGCGGGCTCGCGGCGATTTCTGAGAGGATTGACCCATGCACCGATTCTACGGAGCGGCTAGCGGGTGAACGATTCTGGAATTGTCAGAACGTTGTCAGGATCTCCTGATGTCCGCGAGCCTTGTCCCAAGCAAACAAAAGCCCACCCATGATGGGTGGGCCAACTCGTAACAGGGTTCCAATTGCCCCTCCTGGGGTCGAACCAGGACTCTTCCGCTCCAGAGGCGGACGTGTTGCCAGTTACACCAAGGGGCACCTCTCGGTTTTTAGCCGATAGATCCCTCAAAGCTACAACGCGCCTCCACCCGCATCAACCCCATGCCGCTCCCGCGCAACGCTCCCGGCCACATGCGCATACCTATATAATCTGGAATCTTCAATCCGGCCCCGTCCCCTACGGCGCCGCCGATTACCCTCAGCTCAAACTCATGAAACGCTTCTTCCTCGTAGCGGTCGCTGCGCTCGCGCCAACATTCGCAGGCACGCAAGTCGCCGCCGCACAGTCAGACGCTGGTGTCGTTCCATACCCACCGACGACGCTGCCGCTGAAACACACAGCCGAACCCACGACGGCCGCCATCACAGCGCAGGACCTGATGACGCGTCTCTACATCTTCTCGGACGACTCCATGCAGGGCCGCGAGGCGGGCACGATCGGAAACGTCAAGGGCACCGACTACATCGCCAGTCAGGCGAAAAAGATCGGGCTGATTCCGGCTGGCGATGCCGGCACGTACTTCCAGACGATCCCTCTAAAGGTACGCGCCATTGATCACGCCTCCACATTCAAGGTCGGTGAAACATCGCTGGCGTACGGCACCGATTGGGTCGCAATCGGCGCCAAGACAATCAATGCCAACGGTGTTCAGCTCATTTACGGGGGTGCCCTCGGTGACTCGGCTCAGATGATCACGCCGGGCGCAGCCGCTGGGAAAATCGTCCTGTTTAATCTTCCGGTTGGCGGCAACACGCGCGCCATGCGCTCTGTGGCGCGCAACGCTGAAGGTGCGGTTGCCATAGTGATCGTCGGACTCGATCAGTACATGCCTTTCTTTACGAGGCCGCAGACATTCGTCGATGATCCCAGCAACGCGCCTCCGATGGCACCAGCGCCGACGATCCTGCTATCCAAGGAAGCTTTCGCGAGGATGCTTCCGCCAAATGCGCCGGCGTTGAGTGAACTCGCCGCGGGAACTGTCGATCCCGACCCCGCCACGCTGGCTCTGAATGTCACCGTAGAGCCGGTACCCTTCCCTGCGCGCAACGTCGTCGGGATCATTCGTGGAAGCGACGCCAAGCTGAGTGGCGAATACGTGGCAATCGGCGCGCACAACGATCACATCGGGATGAACAATCACCCCGTGGACCATGACTCGCTCCGCTTCTTCAACCACATTGTACGCCCCGGCGGCGCAGAGGACGGCAATAAGCAGGCAACAGCTGAACAGCAGACAGAAGTCAACAAGGTCCTCGCGGACTTCCGCGCAACCCATCCCGGCTCGATGCGCCCGGATTCAATCGACAATGGCGCAGACGACGACGGATCCGGATCCGTCAGCGTGCTCGAGATCGCACAGAAAGTCGCGTCGCTCAAGACCAAGCCGAAACGCTCAATCCTCTTCGTCTGGCACGTCGGTGAGGAAAAGGGCCTTCTCGGCTCCACCTACTACACCGATCATCCAACCGTACCACGCGACTCGATTGTTACGCAGCTCAACATCGACATGGTCGGCCGCGGTGATGCATTCGACATGACCGGCCACTCGATAAGCGGCGCACAACTGCACGGCAATCCGGACTACCTGCAGCTGGTCGGATCCCGCCGTCTCTCCACCGAGCTCGGCAATCTCGCCGAGACTGTGAACAAGGAAGACCACCACAACCTATCGTTCGATTACTCGATGGACGCCAATGGCCATCCGCAGAACATCTACTGCCGCAGCGACCACTACGAGTACGCGCGCTACAACATTCCGATCATCTTCTTCACCACCGGCGGTCATTCTGACTACCACCAGGTGACCGATGAAGCGGAGTATATCGACTACCCTCACATGGCGCGCGTAGATAACTACATAGAAGACCTGCTCGTTCACGTCGCAGACCTCGATCACCGTCCCGTGGTCGACGGTCCGCACATGGACCCGCACGGGGTTTGCAAGCAGTAGTAATCCAGTTCCGTTGTTCGGAGAGCGGGGCGTGGACCCCACTACAAGGGACTCGCACAGGCGACGGATGGCGGAACCGGAGACGGTTACATCATCCCAGCGCCGTACAACGCCCTCTTCTACGAAAACCTGCGCGTCACCTACGCTTTCTAGTCGGTATCACGCACTAAGTGAGAACGGAGCCCGGCATTAAGCCGGGCTCCGTTCTTTTTCTTGTTACCGCAGAGTCGCTACTGCGCTACGACGCTAGTGGCGCGCTGGCTTGTCCGTACTGGTTGAATTATCTGGATCCATCGCACGCTGAGCCTTGCCAACGTTTTTTTGGATATTGCCCTTGACCTGCTCCACGCGCCCCTTGGCATGC
The DNA here is from genome assembly GCA_039936295.1 of Gemmatimonadaceae bacterium. Classification (GTDB taxonomy): domain Bacteria; phylum Gemmatimonadota; class Gemmatimonadetes; order Gemmatimonadales; family Gemmatimonadaceae; genus Fen-1247. Next base: position 4,106 of record JBDTIP010000195.1, on the reverse strand, counting down.
ATATCAGAGTTGTCCAGCGCATCGCCGACATCGCCCTTCAAGCGGCCACCTGCTTCCTTCATGGCGCCTTTTACTTCGTTGGCGGCGCCCTTCTTGTTGAGATCTCCCATGGTACTGCCTCCATCGTGAGTGATTGATCACCATATCTGAAGCAAGCGCCATGCCCGCCGCACGCATCACTTGCGTAACGAACGTACAGTCAGTGTCGGGATTGCACGTATATTTGAGATATCGTTTGTATCACTCTGTATGGTTCAGTACTGACCCCAATCCCATAAATTGAGCAACCGTCGTTCAACCGCAGTATCGTGGCGTCGGAGTCTCCGCCACGTCGCAGCCTCAGCAGCAGTTGCGAGCCTCTTGACGAGCCTGCTCGTTGGATGCGCGGACGTGCCCACGGCGTTCGGTCCCACGTCGGCTGCAGCGCGCACGAATGCCGATGGGTTGTTCGGAGCTTTTGTAAAGCGCTTCACGAATGTCGAGCGAGCGCCACGCTACGCACGTGCGAGAGAGATGCTGCTCCACTACGCCCTCACTCCGTCTGAAGTTTACGGTGACACCTCAATCTGGACATCGACTGGCCCCGATGGCTATCGAACCTTGTTTGGGAACGCGAAGTTTACCGACGGACGCTACGTCTTCAGCAACACCGTCACGGACGACCCAGTGCAGCTACTTGGCGAAGGTCGGCACATCATCCGACTGCACAAGCTCAACAATGACGACTACGACTGGTTTACTGGCGTCGATTTCGTCGCTGGATCGATTACTCCTAACGATTTCGCGAACGTGATAACACGCTGGATCGCGGCATCCGAAGGCCACGACGAAACGGCGCTCCGAGCCGGCTATCGCACCGAGTTTTCGCACACGACAGCGGCTCTTGGCGGGCTGTACTCTCTCGATACGCTAGTATCATCGCGCGAGCCCAACGGTGTCAACAATTTCTACGCCGTGATTCACATAACTCCAGACGGCATCCGCAAGGACTACCCAGCATACGCGGCGTACATGACCAAGTACGCCGACAAGGTGAAGCTGCACTTTACACTTCAGGATTCGCGCGGCGCTCAGTGGTTGGACGTGACGTCGCGAAACGACTACGTCACGCTTCATTTCAAGTCCCGCGACGGCCACTTCGCACCTTTCGATGGTCCTGTCCGTCCGATCCCAGACACGCTCGTCGTCAAGGTGGATTTCACGGCCAAGATCAAGCTCTTCACGATCGGCGTGGAACACCTTACCGGCGAGTGGGTCAACCTGCACAGCGACCATGAGCGTGGATGGGCGCTGCGCTTCACTCGGGAGCCTGGCTGGGTGCTCCCACCAGTTGTAGGCTACCTCATAAAGTCGCCGCTCCGCCGGCCGTTCGAAGGCGACGGAACCCAGTTTCGCTTCACTGTGCATGATCAGCCTGGCGGTCCCACGCTCATGAGCCGCCGCGGGTCCACCACAGTGCGCGAGAGCGCAATCCTCCGCTTCATCGGCAAACTCGGCGGGTCGGCTATGGGCGATTTCGTCGCCAACGCCGAAGCGGACGAGAATCGCTTCAACGTCGTCGTTTACACGGCACTGAAAGCGGATGTTGATGCGGCCATCAAGTAATGCCTTGATATATCAAGATTTGTTGATATAGTTCCTACCATGACAGTATCGACCGAGGCAGCGCGCGCAGTACAACTGTTCCACGCCCTGTCGGATGAAACCAGGCTTGGAATAATCCAGCAGCTCGAGAACGGCGAACGATGCGTGTGCGAGCTTCAGGACACACTCGACGCCGCGCAGTCGCGCCTTTCATTTCACCTCAAGGTGCTCAAGGAAGCGGGCTTCGTTACGGACCGGCGCGAAGGGCGCTGGTCCTACTACGAGCTCGACCGCGATGCCTTCGATGACGCGGAAGCGGCCCTCAAGCTCCTCCGCCCGGACACGCGCCGCAAGCGCGGCGCCGCTGCCACCAACGCAGTTTGCTGCGTTTAACAGGCTTCTTTTTTTGCGTAACCGATCAACATTTTTTGATAAGGAGCAGACCATGACCACAAACACTGATGCCGATAGCCTCAAGACCGCAGTGAAGCAGAAATACGGCAGCGCCGCACTGCGCGTTGTTGATGGCACCACCCAATCCGATTGCTGTGGCTCGAGCGGCTGCTGCGGGGGGACCACCAACGCGTGGGACCCCATCACCGCAGATCTGTACGACGATGGGCAGAAGGCGGGAATCCCCACCACCGCTCTACTCGCCTCGCTCGGCTGCGGCAACCCGACCGCGCTCGCGACACTTCACGAAGGCGAGACTGTGCTCGATCTCGGCTCGGGCGGTGGCATCGATGTCTTGCTATCCGCAAAGCGCGTCGGGCCTGCTGGCAAGGTTTACGGACTCGACATGACCGATGAGATGCTAGCGCTCGCGAACGAAAACAAACGCAAGGCGGCCGCTCAAAATGTTGAATTCCTGAAGGGCGAAATCGAGAGCATCCCGCTTCCCGACGCATCCGTAGACGTGATCATCTCCAACTGCGTCATCAACCTCTCCGCCGACAAGCGACGCGTACTCCACGAAGCCTTTCGCGTACTCAAGCCAGGCGGGCGGTTTGCCGTCTCTGACGTAATTGTCCGCGGCGAAACATCGCCCGAGGTGCGCCGCAACATGGAGCTGTGGATGGGCTGCGTGGCGGGTGCACTTGAAGAGCAGGAATTTCTGGCACTGCTCGCTGAGACCGGTTTCGAGAATGCGAGCATTGAACCTACACGGGTCTACAGTGCGGATGATGCCAGCGCATTCCTGGCAAACTCAGGCCTCGAACCGGCAACGTTCGCACGCGACATCGATGGAAAATTCTTCAGCGGCTTCGTCCGCGCAGTGAAGCCAGCAAGGACGATAGCCGCTCAGTCGGACGCGACGCGCGCGTGCTGCGATTCCGATTGCTGCACATCATGAGCACTCAGAATCGGCCGAGCCTACGCGCGATTAGTCGCCACCCGCCTCAGGCGCGGACTCGCCTTCGAACGGAATCGCGACCTCCATTCCGTCGCGCGCGATTATCACCGACGGGAACACGGATCGAGCCTCCTGAAGCAGCTGCTGCACGTCGCGTGAATATCGCGACGAGATATGCGTGAGCACCAGCCGCTTCACGCCGGCGCGCTCGGCGACTGTTGCCGCCTCCCGCGCCGTAGAGTGACCGGTGTCCATCGCAAGCGGAGCCTCCTCATCGGCGAATGTCGCCTCATGAATGAGCAGGTCCGCCCCGGCAGCGATTTCCGCAGTCGCGTCCGACGGACGGGCATCACCGGTGAATACGAGCTTCCGCCCTGGGCGCGTCGGACCCACCAGCTCGGATGGATGAATGACCCGCCCGTCCGGCGTGGCTATCTCCTTTCCCTTGTGGATCTGACCCCATAGCGGCCCTTCAGGAATTCCCATCGACCTGGCCAGGTCAGGATTGAAACGTCCCAGGCGCGTGTCCTCCACGATAGCCAGCCCGAGTGCCAGAGTTCCCCCGTGTTCGACGGCATATGGCAGGATGTGGTAGCCATCCCGCTGAACCGGCTCGCCGGGCTTCATCTCGACGTAGCCGATCGGGAAATGCTCCTTGTCGCTGCCGAGCGTTACAGCCGCCCTGAGAAGCTTTTCCGACTTCGGCGGACCGAAGAGTCGCATTGGATCGGTCCGCCCCTGCAGCGCCATCGTCCGGATGAGTCCGGTGACACCCAGGATGTGATCGGCGTGCATGTGGGTGAAGAAAATGTCGCTGACGTTGAAGGAGACCCCATAGCGCATCATCTGACGCTGGGTTCCCTCGCCACAGTCGAAAAGAAGTGTCTCACCACCGCGTCGAATCGCGATCGAGGTGACGTTGCGCTCAACCGTGGGTCGAGAAGCAGATGTTCCCAAAAAACGAACGCTCAGATCCATAGGCCCAATATATCGAAGTTGACTTTTGGGCCGATCTGGCCTATAATTGACAGAGTACGAGCCCGTGTGCGACGGGTAGCTACGCCTTTGTCGCAACCAGAATTCACGGTCGCGGGGCTGTAGCTCAGTTGGTAGAGCGCTGCAATCGCACTGCAGAGGTCAGGGGTTCGATTCCCCTCAGCTCCACTTG
>JBDTIP010000194.1:0-4215 GCA_039936295.1 Gemmatimonadaceae bacterium | reverse complement strand
CTCTTCCCGGGCGTCGTTGATGAGTGTTTCGGGTGAGACGGGCTCCGTCTCCACAGCGAAGCCGCCGGCCTCGATGCTGGATACATCGAGTAGATCTCGGATGAGGCTGTTGGCTCGGTCGACGGCGCGCTTGATCACCTGGGTCTGTTGGAGTGCGACCTCGGGTAAATCGCCGAGAAATACTTCGGCGAGGTATGAAGCGCTCAATACAATGGTGTGCAGAGGATTGCGAAGATCGTGTGACACGATTGCGAGAACGTCGTCGCGCGCTTGTGCTGCGCGTTGTGCGGCACGATACAGCCGCACGTTCTCCAGCGCGCCACCCACGAGCCGCGCAAGCTGATCGAGCACCACACCGTCGCCGCCGCGATGCGCCCAGACGTCTAGCGTCATCTTGGCTATCGGCGTTCCATCGCGCCCGGGTACCGGAATCGTCACCGGTGATGACATCGCCTGAGGTCCGTCGCCCTCCGTAGAATGCCACCCGCCGCCGTCATTGTCGTGCATTAGTTCAGCCGCAGCACTCCCAGTCAGCGTGACACTCGCGACCGGTGCGCCGGTAATTAGGCATGCATGCATGGCCGCAGCCATCAGCAGGTCACTGACGTTCTGCGCACTGTTGACAGCCACGGCGGCGTCGGCGAGGCCGCGCAACTGGTTGGCGTAACGCTCCTGCACCGCGTGCGACGCAGCAGCCTGCCGTTCTGCCGTGCCTAGGCGAACTGCTCCCCGCACCGCCTGTCCGATTCGCTCGGGAGACACAAGCGCTTTCGAGACGTAGTCGGTCGCTCCGGCTTTCATTGCGTCGAGAACGGTCTGCTCGTCACCGAAGCCCGTGAGAACTATTACGGGCGTGCGTACCCCCGCCGCACGTACGGCCCGGAGCAACGCCACCCCATCGCGATCGGGAAGCCGGAAATCGAAGAACGCGCAGTCGAACGGCCGCTGGGTTATCAGCGCGAACGCCGCGTCCGCACGCTCGGCTTCGATCACCGTCAGCTCGCCCAGAGAGGCCTTGTCGAGCGCACGGCGCACGGCCAGCCGGTCGACCATGTCATCGTCGACGAGCAATACGCTAAGCGGCTGGTCGCTCAAAGGCACCTTCCGCGATGCGTCATTAATTCCGGTTTCACACGATCAACGTGTCTCGGGAAGCTCTACGAGCGCCCAGTACTTGTTGAGCGCCGCCATGACGTCCACAAAATTTACGAATGTCACAGGCTTGAGAAGATAGCCGGCTACGTTGAGATCGTAAGCCTGCACCTTGTCCCTGTCGTCGTCTGACGTTGTCAATACTACGACCGGAGTAGCTTTCAGCGCTGGATCCTTCCTCACTTCGCGCAGGAACTCGATCCCGTTCATCTTGGGCATGTTGAGGTCGAGCAACACGAGCCGGCGCTCCTTCGGCACCGTGCTGCCGCGCAACAGTTCCAATCCTTCAATGCCGTTGTGCGCGACATACAGGGGATTGGTAACGTGCGCTCGCTCAAGCGCACGGCGGACGTTCATCACGTCGATATCATCGTCCTCTATCAGGACGAGGTTCAGTGCTTTATCGGGATTCATGCTGCGGTATTCTCCTCGGCAATCTTGGGCCATTCGAATGTGAAAGTAGCGCCTTCGCCGAGTGCTGAATCTACGGTTATTGAGCCACCGTGCAGCTCGACGGTCTTCTTTACTACGGAGAGGCCGATGCCGGTCCCCTCCACCCTGTCGCGCGACTCGAGTGTCTGGAATATGCCAAATATGCGCTCGTGGTACTGCGGCTCGATGCCGGGGCCATTGTCGGCGACACTGAAAGCGTAGCTACTACCCGCATCGCGAACTGAAATTACGATTGTGGCGCCGGGATGCTTGTTGTACTTGATCGCGTTGTTGATAAGGTTCATGAATACCTGTTGCAGCGGCGTACGCTCCGTCGCTACGACAGGCATGTTTGGACCGATAGTCAACGTCACCTCTGGCGGCGGCGCAAGGAGTTCGATCACTTCGCGCAACAGAGCGCCGACGTCCACCTCTTCGATTGCGGCCTGCACGCGGCCGGCGCGCGAATACTGGAGTATGCCGTCGATCAACGCCTCCAGCCTCTGCACGCGCCCGCGGACGAGCGTCATTTTCTCGGCGACCTCCGGCGGGGCTGCATCGCCCAGATCCTCTTCTATCCATTGCGAGAGGTTCGCTATACCGCGGAGCGGAGCTTTTAGATCGTGTGATGCGACGTACGCAAACTGATCGAGCTCACGATTGCTGCGCGCCAGTGCTCCGATCAGTCGCTCGCGCTCGCGCTCGGCGCGCCGCCTCGTAGTGATGTCGCTGAACGCGATCACCGCGCCGACGGTTGTTCCCCCACTGATTATGGGTGATGAAGTGTATTCCACCGGGACGGCTCGATGCGCGCGCGTCCAGAATATCTCATCCGAGATCCTCACACTCGTGCTATCTCGCAACGAAACATAGATCGGGCATTCTTCGACCGGATATCCCGAACCATCGACGCGATGATGGTGGATTAGCTCGTGCGTGTTTGTGCCGAGCAGTTCGTCGCGCTCGTAGCCAAGGATGCTCGCGCCAGCGGAATTGATGAAGGTGCAAAGGCCAGCGGCGTCGATGCCGTAGACACCTTCGTCAGTCGACTCCAGCAGCTCCTCAAAGCGACTACGCGCCGCTTCGGCAGATGCGTTGGCCTGCATCAGATTTTCATTTGTGCCTGCAAGCGCGTCGGAGAGTCGCTGAGATTTGGCCAGCTCCTCGGCGATGTCTTCTGATTGCTCCTCGATCGTATCCTTGGCCTCCTCGAGCTGCTTTACTCCGCTTCTCAGCCATAGCATCGTCAGGATCGAGACCGTTGCGCCAAGAAGGCTTCCAATTACGGTGACGAGTACTACCGCCAGCTTGCGGTTATCGTAGACACTCGTCTGCGCCGCAACCTGCTTCGCCTGCGTGGCCTCCATGGACTGGATGAGCTTGTGTGCCTCGTCGGTAAGATCGGCGCCAAGACCGGTCATGACAATCTTGAACGCGGAGTCTCGGTGTCCGGATTGCGTGAGAACCACTGTCTCATTCATAGTGACGAGCTTGGCGTCGGCCACATGCTCGAGCGAGTCGACGCGTGGGCGCTGCAGCGGATTGTCGGCCGTGAGCTGGCGAATCCTGGCAATCTCATCGGTCATGTCCGTGCGTGCGGACTCGTAGGGTTTGAGGTACGTCGTATCCTGCGTGAGGAGATAGCCGCGCTGGCCCGCCTCGGCGTTGACGATAGTGGTGAGGGCACGCTCAAGCTGGACGCGAACGATCTCGGAGTGCTGCACTGCCGAGGCGGCGTTGGACGACTGGCGTAGCGCGTACAGCGAAGCCACGCCGACTAGAAGGATGATCAGCGCCACCCCCAGGGCGGCGGAAAGCTTGATGCGGAGCGACAATGCGGTACGGATAGAGTGGTTTGAAATCAGCCCTATGGCACCACCGGACGCCTGTCCCGGGAGGTGTACGAACCAGCCATAACGCTATAATTGGGCCTAACCGACAACCTCCTCATGTCAGAGCTTACCCCCCTTCATATTTCTGTCGCTCGCTCGGCGCGCTACTACCAGATCGGCAGCCCCAACCCCATGGTTCGGCACCTCTGGATCGTGTGCCACGGCTTCAGCCAGCTGGCCGCGGACTTTGCGGTGCCCTTCCAGCCACTCGAGGACGACAGCCGGCTGATTCTAGTTCCCGAGGGGCTGTCCCGCTTCTACCTCGATACGCGGCCGGGCCACTCGGCCACGAGCAAGGTCGGCGCGCTCTGGCTCACACGGGAAGACCGCGAGGCGGAGATCAGCGACATGGTGGGCTACCTCGATCGCCTGTACGAGCAGGCTCTGCAGCAACTCGCCACCCACGGCGTCGATCGGGACCAGATCCGGGTCCACGCTCTGGGATTCTCACAGGGCGGCCCGGTCGTCTCGCGCTGGGCGGCGAGGGGATCGGCCGTCGTCGACCAGCTAGTGCCATGGGCCCATGCGATCCCGCAGGATGTGAATATTCGCGCGTTGGGCGAGCGCAGGCCCGGTCTCCGGATCGACGTCGTGTACGGGACGCGCGATCGCTTCATCGGCGAAGACGCGATCGAAGAGCAGCGGGCGGTGCTGGAGAGCAGTGGAGTGCCCTATGAGATGCACTCATTCGGAGGCGGGCACTCGCTGAATCTCGTAACTCTGCGTCGACTGATGGGTG
>JBDTIP010000193.1:0-11349 GCA_039936295.1 Gemmatimonadaceae bacterium | reverse complement strand
ATTTCGTCCTGGTGCGAGGCGGCGTGTCTCTGGTGAGGCGTCGCATCTGTGCCGCTTTCGGCGTCGCGGTCGGAGCGACGGCATTCACCGTCTGGAACCAGTCGGTAGTAAACGAAAAGGTATACACGCTATCACTCGCACTCTTTGCGCTCATAACACTGTTGATGCTGCGCTGGCTCGACTCGGAAGGCACGCGACGAAATGACGCTAAGCTTGTAGCGATAGCGTTCCTGCTGGGAGCCGGCTACGCTATCCATCCGGCTGGCCTGCTTCCGGGCCTGGCTGTAGTCGTGACGGTCGCCACGCAACGTTGGCGCAAGTTTCTGGAACCAAAGCTCGTGATTGCAGTGTTCGGCGCGTTCGCGCTCGGGCTCACTCCATTCATTCTCGAACCAATTCGCGCCGCGCAGAATCCGCCGATGAACGAGGGCGCACCGACTGGTTGTGCAACCAGGCTGGAATGGTCGTGCACCTTCAGCCAGAAGACGTACACGCGGCTTGCCGCAAACATCAACCGCGATCAGTACGGCAAGCCGTCGGTCCAGGATCGCCAGATCTCGTTCGGCGCACAGTTAGGCATGTGGTGGCTGTACTTCCAGTGGCAGTGGCTGCGCGACCCGCATCATGGCGCACCCGCTGCGCAGCTCGTGCTCGCGCTGCTGATGTTGGCAATGGGCGCATATGGAGCGACGGTGCACTGGCGCATGGATCGCGCGTCCTGCATCTACTGGACGACCTTCATGATCACGTTGACGGTTCTGCTCGTCTATTACATGAACTTCAAGTACGGATACTCACAATCGCTGGAACTCGGCGACGCCGTACCGCGCGAAGTGCGCGACCGTGACTATTTCTACATGTGGAGCTTCAGCGCCTGGGGCGTGTGGGTGGCGATTGCGATCGCGTCAATCTGGAGGCGGACGCGGTACGGGTCGGCGCTGCTCGGCGTCGCGGCGATTCCGCTCATCGCCAACTGGAGCGCCGCGTCTCGCCGAAACGACACGGTCGCCCGGGACTGGGCAGTCGACATTCTGAACTCGGTCGAGCCTTACGGCATCATAGTGACCGGCGGCGACAACGACACATTCCCACTCTGGTACGCGCAGGACGTCGAGGGCGTTAGGCGAGATGTTACCGTAATCATCGACCAGTATCTCGATATGGACTGGTTCCCGGAACAGTTGCTGCGCATGCCGGTCCACAAGTACGATGCAGCGGCGGGTCCCGCGATTTATAGAGCGACAGCGTGGACGGCGCCACAACATCCGATATTCCGGATGACGGAAGCACAGTCGGATTCTATTCCAGATTACACGCTCGTTCGCGGGCCACAAGTCTTCCGGAGCCGCGCAATCGAAGGACACGTCGACGGCGGCTATCTGGAGCGGAAGGATGTGTTCGTTCTGCGGCTGATCACCGACGCTCTGCCCGAGCGACCACTGTACTTCACCATGGGCTCGCCGTATCCGGCGGAATTCGGACTCAAGCAATACACGGTGTCAGAAGGACTCGTCGAGCATCTGATGCCACAACCTTCTGGCGACTCCAGCGGCCGCGCAATGAATTTCACTCGCACGAATGAGCTGTGGAAGATCTACCGTGGGCCGGCCGCTATCGTACGGCGCGACGACTGGATTGACCGGCCATCACTTCCAACGCCCATTGACTACACACTGGTTGGTCTCGGCCTCGCCGACGCGCTCGACAAGCAAGGCAACACCGCGCGTGCGAACAAGGTCAGAAGCCAATCGCTCGCCGTGATAAAAGCAGCGCGGATGCAGGAGCTTTTCGGCATCGCGCCGGTACAGCCGTAGACCTGCTTACGGCCCTACGTGCATGTATTTGGCGTCGTAGCGCGCGATCGAATCGAGTATCACCTGCTTGGCTGATTCGCTTCCCTCCCAGCCGATGATCTCCACGCGACGCCCTTCCAGATCCTTGTAGATCAGGAAGAAGTGCTCAATTTCCTTAAGATATGCCTGCGGAAAGCGAGCGATGTCGTAGTACTCCTCGTACCGGGGATCATGCCACGGCACCGCGAAGATCTTGTCGTCCGGCTCGCCGCGATCAAGCATCTTCAAGACGCCAATCGGGCGGACATCGATCTGGCATCCGGTGAAGGTGGGCTGATCGACCTGTACGAGCACGTCCAGCGGATCGCCATCTTCATGCAATGTACGAGGGATGAGGCCGTATTCCCCCGGGTATGAAACCGCCGAGTACAACACTCGGTCGAGCCTGAAGAGACCCGTTGCCTTGTCCAGCTCGTACTTGTTGCGGCTGCCGGTCGGAATTTCCACGACCGCTGTAACCTGGTCAGGCGGTCGGGTGCCCGGCTGAAGATCGTGCCATGGATGAATCATCCATCAAAGATAACCCGCACGAAACTCGGTCTGAGCAGCGCGGCACGATTCGTTACGCCGCAGGGTGATTCCGACCGAGTCTTAGAAGAACCGACTCGACGAGATTGTCGGCATTCGGCTGCGACGGTTCGATGACGATCTCGACTCCCGCCTCGCGCAATGCGGTTGACGTAGCGCCGTCGTAGGCTGCGGCTGGTATCGAGCCGACCGCATGCTCACCGGCAGCCCGAAGGTAGGCTTCTGCTGCGGCGGCCGACAATGCAACCACCAGATTAGCATGATGTTCTGAGAGTGTCCTGCGAAATTTCTCACACGACTTGTCCGCAAGAACATCACGATAGAGCGAAAGCGCCGTAACCGATGCGCCAGCCTGCTCCAGGTCGCGCCCAAACGGCCCCGCCGTGCTGTCGTCCGACAGATACAGTAGCGCGGCGCCCGGTATGTCGGGCCTTTCAGAGAGCGCGTCTATCAACGCCACGGCCTCGAACTTCTCCTGAAGCACATCCACCGTAATACCACGGTCGAGAAGTGCTCCGGCAGTCGACGGATCAACGCACGCGATCTTCAGACTGGCGAGAGAGCGAGTATCGCGCCCGCTCGAAATCAAGTTCTCCCAGAAAATGCTGACTGCGTCAGGGCTCGCGAACACGAGCCACTCGTACTGGGCCAGTTGCTCGATCGCATCACGAAGCTCGCTCAGGTCCAGTCTCGCGACTTGTGCCTGCGGCGCCTCGATCACGAGCGCTCCGAGATCACGCAACCGATCCGCCACCGCGCGGGGACCGTACCTCGAACGTGCGACGACGATGCGCGCACCGAACAGCGGACGCGCGTCGAACCACGTCAGCTCGTCGCGTAGCAGGACCGTCCATCCGATCACGAGCGTCACCGCACCCTTGATGCCGGCTTTCGTCATCGCATCCGCAATTGTTCCAAGCGTTGCTACGACAGTGCGCTGCGATGTGCGTCCGGCGTTGACAATAGCCGCGGCCGGAATCTCTCCGGGAACTCCAGCAACCACGAAACCAGCTGTTATGGCCGGCAACGCCCTGAACGCGTTGCTGACCACAACAGTTGCACCGGTGCGCGCAATCGCCGTCCAATCCGTATCGGATCCTGCGTGAGCCGCATCATATCCGCTTGCGAAGACAGTCGCCGACGACATCGTGCGTGAAAGCAGCGGAATGCCGGCGTAGGTCGCGGCCGCGTTACCGACGTTGACCCCGGGAACGATTTCGAATGCTACCGTCGCGTCGTGCAGCGCTGTAATGATCTCGGTGCCCCGCCCGACCGCAAGGGGATCGCCGTGTACTAGATAGACAACCCGCATTTCTCGGCGCGCGAGTGTGACGAGCAGTTGCGCGATGTCGCCGCGGCTAGCGCGTCGCGTCGTGCCACGGGCACCAACAAAAAAACGCTTCGGACTACCAACGAGGCTTCTGGGAATGAGGCTGCGCTGGGCGCGACGCTCGTACACCACCGCATCCGCCGTTGCCAGCAACTCCTTGCCGCGCACCGTGAGAAGTGCCGCCAAATCAGGCCCTGCCCCGACGACGAAGACTATACCTTGCGCTGCCACTTACGCCTCCGCCACCACAGACTCACGATGTACGCCGCATACACGACGGCCGCAATCGAATACGCGAGATGGTACCAGAAAGCATCTTGCGGAGGCATCAGGACAGTGCTCCCATGGCGGCATCGCGATCTTCCGCAAGCCGGTATCGTTCCCTCAACAACCATATGAACAGCAACGTGAACGCTCCGATCGAGCAGAGCAGCGTCGTCAACATCTGCGACGGCATGGAAGGGGCACTCGGTTTGAGAAGCACCGGCATCGGGTGCAGCGTCCTGAACATGTAGACGCTCAGGTGAATGAATGGGACCAACAGCGCGCCGAGTATACCGAGTACGGCGGAGTAGCGAGCCCGCATTTCAAAGTCATCGATGGCTCCGCGCAGAATGTTGTACGCGGCGTAGATGAACCAGAGGAAGAGCATCAGCGTGAGGCGCGCATCCCACGTCCAGAACGTACCCCACACCGGTCGCGCCCACAGTGGGCCCGTAATCAGAACCACCGTTGCGAACAGAAACCCTACCTCCGCAGCGCTGGCCGCGACCCGGTCAAGCTTGGGATCCTTGAGCCAGAGGTACAGCACGCTCATGATCGCGATCAGGCCGAACGCTACGTAAAGCGCGATGTACGCCGCTGGCACGTGCAGATAAAGAATCTTCTGCGCCGCGCCCTGCAGCGCGTCGAACGGCGTGAAGTAGATCGCGCGGATGTACACCGCGATCACGGAGAGAACCGCTACGACTCCAAGTTTCGAAAACTTCATTGTTCCAGCGTGTATGGATAGAGCAGTGTGCAAACTACAAGAAACACGACGTCAAACGCCGCGAGGATGTCGAGGTAACCCGCAACTTCGGAGATCGCCCGACCACTCATGAGCCGCGCAGTCGCCTGCGCAGCAGGAAGTATGACCGGAACAAAAAACGGTAGCGAGAGCAGCGGCAAGAGAAGCTCCGCAAGCCGCGTGCTGACAGCCATCGAGGAGAATAGCGTGCCGACAGCCACGAGTCCAACGGCTGCCAGCAACACGACGCCGATCAAGGGCCACACGTAGTTGCCGATCGGCACGTTGTACAGCAGCGCGACAGCCGGCAGTGAAATGGCCTGTACCACGATGACAAAACCCAGGTTCGCAAGCAGCTTCCCCAAGTAAATTGCCTCGCGACCCACTGGAGCCGCAAGCAACGCGTCCATTGCGCGAGTCGGCTGCTCGACGCCGAAGGAGCGGTGCAACCCCAGCAACCCCGAAAAAGTGAAGATCACCCATAAAACACCGGGTGCGAGGTCGATCGAGGCTACCGCGGTCGGATCCCACGCAAAAAAGAATATCGTAATCGCGAGAACTGCGAATGCGAGCGCCGATAATATCACACTGCGCGAACGCAGCTCAATCAACATGTCCTTTCGCGCGATGGCGAACACCGACACGAGGAAACCCGGTGCCTGGCGCGATACGGATTGGGTCAGCTCGTCAGGCGGCATCTACCGATAGCTCGCGGTACAGCGCAGTGTACGCGTCCCGTTCGGGAATCGGCGCGTGATCCAGACGCACGAAACGGCCATCGCGCATGATTGCGGCGCTGGTACACAGTGCCAGCGCTTCGTCTAGATTGTGAGTAACGATGACGATCGTCGCGCCAGAATCACGAAGCGCGGCCAGCATTGCGGTGAGCGCAGAAGCTCCAGCCGCGTCGAGCCCCGTGAAGGGCTCATCGGCCAGCAACACCGACGGCCGGTGCACGATTGCTCGCGCAACGGAGACGCGTTGCTGCATGCCGCGGCTCAACGCCTGCACACGCACGTCGGCATACGACGATGCACCAAGCTGCTCGAGTACCACCGTCGTAGCATTTCGCGGATTGACCACGCCGTAAATGCGCGCCGCGAACTCGACATTTTCGCGCGCCGTCAGGGCATCGTATAACATTGTCTGGTGCGACACGAGCCCCACCCGTGCGCGCACGGCAACGTCACCGGGGAGCGGCATTCCTTCGATCGCCGCCGTTCCGGACGTGGGGCGAAGGAGACCACCGAGCATCCTTAGTAGCGTGGTCTTTCCAGCACCATTCGGACCGAATAAGGCGAGACACTCGCCCCGCTGAAGGGTCAGCGAGACGCCGTTTACCGCGCGACGACCCCCGAACGTGCGAGCAAGATCTGTCGCCTGAAGGCCTGGCGCCTTCAGCAGATGCCGTGACGGCTGTGGCATCGCGCTCAAATCAGACTCGAATTCAGTGACAGCCACATCGTGCCGCGCGCCGACGTGGCGCGCGGCACGATGCCGGATCCAGCGCGAGCGCTGCGGTACTTACTTTGTCGCCGCGGCAGCGGGCTTTTCACCCGCGTAATGGTTGTTCGTGAGAACCACCACGCCGAAAAGTATCGCGAACACCACGCAGCCGCCGACGATCAGGCCGGTGAGCGCGGCTGGGAAATCCGTACCGCTATGCTTCGTGCTCATCGTCTCTCCTATTGGCTGGCGGAATCGGTAACGCGCACCTTGTTCATCACGTCGTTCTGCTTGATCTGCCGGACGATGTCCTCGCCCTGCGTCACCTTCCCGAACACCGCGTGCACCCCGTTGAGATGCCGCGTGTTCTTCTCATCCAGAACGATGAAGAACTGGCTCCCGCCGGTGTCCTTGCCAGCGTGCGCCATCGATAGCGCGCCAAACTCGTGCGTGCGTGGGTTGCCCTTGGTCTCACACTTGATTGTGTAGCCAGGGCCGCCGGTCCCGATCCGCGGGCTCCCAGCCGGAAGATCGCGAGAGAGCGGATCGCCACCCTGCACCACGAATTCCGGAATCACCCGGTGGAACTTCACGCCGTCGTAGAACCCTTCGTTGGCCAGCTTCTCGAAGTTCTCGACCGTCTTCGGTGCATCGTCCGAGTACAGCTCGGCGACCATCGTTCCCTTGTTCGTCTCAAATGTTGCTTGCTTCACACTTCGCTCGATGGACATAGGTCATTCAGTACGCACTCTGCGCACTTCGGGCGCCGGGCCACGCACACGCGGCGCCCGTGAAATATCAGCAGATGTGAGAGCAGAGTCCAATTTTTTCGCGGGAAGAGCTTCATCAGTACTGCTTCCACCTTCACAGGGTCCGAAAGCCGCGTGAGGCCGAGCCGTCTGCTGAGCCTCCCGACATGCGTGTCCACCACGACGCCAGCCGGCTTGCCGAAGGCGGTGCCGAGGATGACGTTGGCGGTTTTTCGTCCCACGCCGGGAAGCGTCACCAAGTCATCCATTCTGTCGGGCACTGTGGCGTCGAAGTTGTCCAGCAGGCCGCCAGCCATCCCGAGGAGGTTGCGGGTCTTGTTGCGGAAGAAGCCGGTTGACTTGACCACCTCTTCCAGCTCTCTCGGATCCGCCATCGCGAGGGCCTCTGGATCCGGATACCTGTTGAACAGTGCCGGAGTCACCATGTTCACTCGCTTGTCCGTGCACTGAGCGCTCAGGATGGTGGCGACCAGAAGCTGGTACGGGTTCTCGAAGTCCAGCTCACAGTGCGCGTCGGGATAGGCTCGCCTGAGGCGCGTGAAGATGAGCGGCGCGCGGACAGCTGCAGGTTCCAGGGACATCCTCCCTGAAGCTAACCACACCCGCAACCCGCTCTAGTGGTTCTCCTCGACGCCTGCCATCGCCGGCATTGTGTCGACCAGCTCGTGCAGCTGTTTGACTATGAGATCGAGCTCCTGCCGAGCGCCGTCAGCGTCCAGCATGCCGCCCCTCATGGATAGGGCAATTCGGTTCATGTACTTTACCTTGTCGAGCAACTGTTCGGTTGCGCGCCTAAGCTGGAGATACTTCCTCTTCTCGGCGCGAGCCCTGTAGAACCGTCGCAGCAGATCGTCGGTCGTGAATCGCTCGGCGAGCTGGATAGCCTCTTCGATCGTACGCCCCGGGATGCCCCCGTGGTCCGGCAGCGGCTTGTCGCCCACCGCGGGCCCGCTAAACCAAAGGCGGCCAATGTGCTCGAGACCATCGTAGGAAAAGCGGACTATGACGTCGCACAGTGCTCCGTCAGCGTCGATGGTTGCGAGGTGATGCTCGGCGCGGAAATCAGTCATTCACTCGGAAGCTGCGGCGTCTGTCGACGCGAGGAACTGGTCGGTCGCTTCCCAGAGCTCCTGGGGACGCTCGACGTACGGAACGTGGCCACATCGATCGAGCAAGACCAGGTTGGCTTGCAGCGCGCGAGCGACATCTATTGAAGACGCAGGTGGAATCGGATCGTCACGCCCATGAACGATACGCGCCGTCACGCGAAGGCGCTCGATTTCCGGCCGAAGATCGTACGTACCAAGGCTCTCCCAAGTCGATTGTTGCACGCGGCCAACCACTCTAAAGGGCGTGAGATTGACAGCATTGGCCGGATCAGAGAAGTATCCTGCCACCCCGAGTTCGAAGATTCGCTGGCGGTAAGCCTCGGGATCCCGGTCGCGCAAATCCGACTCCATGACCTTCCTGCGCTCCTCCAGAATCTCCGGTGCGTTTCCCCGGTTCCGCAGATTGGCTTCGAACTCCGCGCGATATGCACTGGTGATCGGCGCTGGACACATCAGCAAGAGTCGAGCTGGTTTCTGAAACATTTGATCATCGAGCGCGACGACTGCGTACAGCAGCGCGAGCATTCCGCCCCACGAGTAACCCACGAGTGACGGCGACGAGATGTCGTTTTCGTGACAGATCGCCGCTAGATCTGCGACGTGATCGTGCCACGTCACCGGCGCATTGTTCTCGGCGCGCGACTGCCCTCCGCCGCGCTGGTCGTACAGGATCAGCTCGTAATCGCGCGCCAGATGCAACATCTGCGGCAATAGATAACGGTGATCTGCGCCAGGCCCGCCGTGCAGCAGGATCAACCGCGGCTTACCCGGTACACCATACCGCACCCAGTGCAGCGGTACTGGCGTTGTTGTCGTGAACCCGGACTTTCGCGGTTCTGGAATCGGAAGGGGCACGTTCCGAATCTAACGGAGCGAACCAGAGAATCGCCGGCGCACTGCGCGCCGCACCAGCGATACGCACGCTCTAGCGCGCGGTGAAATCCGTCTTTGCGGTCACAGCTCGGCACGTCTCCGCGACAAGCTCCGCCACGTAGTTGACATCGTTGAGCGACACCATTTCGCTCGGCGAATGCATATACCGGTTTGGAATCGACACAAGCCCGGTCGCAACGCCATCACGCGCGATGTGGATCGCGTCGGCGTCAGTGCCCGTGTCGCGCCCAGCCGCGTGAACGGTGAACGGAATCTTCTTCTTCTCCGCAACGTCGCGTAGCAGCGCAAATACGACAGGCGACACCACCGCTCCGCGTGTCAGTACCGGACCACCGTCCAGCTTCGCCTCGCCGTGCTCCTTCTTTTCGATGTTGGGATGATCGATTGCGAACGTCACATCCACGACGATAGCCATTTCCGGACGCAGCGCTGAGGCGCCCACCAGTGCGCCGCCTCCGTGGTACGCGATCTCCTCTTGAGCAGTCGCGACAGCGACGACCTTTGCGTTGCCAGGCTTTTCCGAGTAGCGTCGCAGTGCCTCGAGCACTGCAAATGCGCCGATACGGTTGTCGATAGACCGGGATACGATGCGCGAGTTAGGAAGCTCCAGCGCCCGCGCATCGATCACGCCGGGATCGCCTATGGAGAGCATCGTCAGCGCTTCCTTCTTGTCGCGCGCGCCGATGTCCACCCAGAGATCCCGCATGCGCGCACCCTTCTCACGGTCTTCCGGGCGAATTATGTGCGCCGGAATCTTTCCCACTACGCCGACGACGTCGCCGTGTCGTCCCGAAAACCTGATCCGTTGCCCCACGAGGACCTGCGGATCCCAACCGCCGATCGGCGCTATGTACGCGTAACCATCGTCGTCGATGTACGTGACGATGAGGCCTATCTCATCGATGTGGCCGGCTAGCATGATGGTCGGCGATCCGCCGGGATTAACAACCGCCATCGAGTTACCCGCCACGTCGGCTGTAACTTCGGCGAATCGGGAGGCTTCCGCGCGCCACACCTTCGCCGGCGCGCCTTCAAAGCCAGACGGGCCTGGCGTATCCAGCAGCTTCCTGAGAAAATCGATCGATTTTGACGTAAGCATGGTCTGCTAATTTACCGCGCCCCGGTCGCGCACTGCGATCGGGGCGTGTTGTAGTGAGCTACGTTCCATCTTCCAAGCATCGGCACCTTCCGGACCATTCAAAACACTGGGCGCTACATGTGTTTATGACCCTAGCGAAGCACAGCCTTCGCTATTGTCTGGAGCTGCATGTTGGAGGTGCCCTCGTAAATCGTGCCGATCTTCGCATCCCGGAAGAACTTCTCGACGGGATAGTCGGTTGTGTAGCCATAGCCTCCGAACAGCTCGACGCAGAGCGACGTCACGCGTCCGCAAACCTGCGACGAGTACAGCTTGGCCATCGCGCCCTCGCGAGCGATATCGTGACCGGCATCCTTGAGCCGCGTTGCGTTGTAGACCATGAGCCGCGCGGCTTCGATCTCCGTCGCCGCCTGGGCTACCTGAAACTGGATCGCCTGCATGTCGGAGAGCGGTTTCCCGAACTGCTGGCGCTCCTTGATGTAGGCGATTGCGGCGTTGAGCGCGCCCTGAGCAACACCGATCATCTGGGCGCCGATCCCAATGCGCCCTTCATTGAGCGTCTCGATTGCGATCCTGTACCCTTGCCCCACGGGGCCGAGCACGTTCGCCGCTGGCACCTCACAGTTGTCGAGCAGGAGCTCGACTGTGGACGAAGCACGGATTCCGAGCTTGTCCTCCTTTTTCCCGACGTCGAAGCCCGGGAAGTTACGCTCGATTATGAACGCCGTTATTCCTTTGTAGCCAACCTCCGGAGCCGCGTTGGCGAATACCACGAATACCCCAGCCTCCGCCCCGTTGGTAATCCACAGTTTGCGGCCGTTCAGGATCCAGCTGTCGCCGCGCTTCTCGGCGCGAGTCGCGAGCGCGAATGCATCGGAGCCGGAACCGGCTTCGGACAACGCGTAGGAGCCCAGCGTCCCGCTCGTGAGCATGCCCAGGTATTTTGACTTCTGCTCCTCGCTTCCATACCGCGAGATTGGATAGTTCACAAGTGTGTTCTGTACGTCGCAGACGATCGCCGCCGACGCATCCACTTTGGACAGCTCCTCGACCGCCAGCGTGACCATCATCAGCGACCCGCCCGACCCACCGTACTGTTCTGGAACCTCGATCCCCATGATACCAAGATCGAAGTACTGTGGGATCAATACCGAATCGATCTTGCCGGCGCGCTCCATGGCCCTTACACGCGGCGCGACTTCGGTGGCGGCGAACGCGGCAATCGCGTCGCGAAACATCAGCTCGTCCTCGGAGAGCAGCGTAAGCGGAGAGTGGCTATCGGACATTGTTGGGATCAGGGCAGAAAGTAGC
>JBDTIP010000192.1:0-6802 GCA_039936295.1 Gemmatimonadaceae bacterium | reverse complement strand
ATCAACGGCTGCAAACAATTCCGCAAGTGAAATACCTTGTCGTTTGGCAAGCTCGGAGATCTTTACCGAGTGCACGAGCTCGCGGCTATCTGCGGCGGAAAGTACCGACGCTGCCTGTTCCGGGCGTATGCTCGTCTCATCGGCAAGTGCGCGTGTGCGGTGATCAGCGTCGAACCGGCGCTGCACTACGCCGCGCTCATATTCCGTGTACACGCCGAGCTCGAGTGCAATTGGTGCGAGTCGCTCGATCGCATTGTCCTGGCGAACAGTGAGACGAAACTCGGAGCGTGACGTGAACAGGCGGTACGGTTCGTCGACACCGCGCGTCACGAGATCATCGACGAGCACACCGATGTATGACGTGTGGCGGCCGAGTGTGATTGGATCACGCCCGAGTGCTGCGAGTCCGGCATTTAGTCCGGCGACAACTCCCTGGCCAGCGGCTTCCTCGTAGCCTGTAGTGCCATTGATCTGGCCTGCGAAATACAATCCGCGCACACTCTTCACCTGCAGCGAAGCGTCCAGTTGCGTCGGGGGATAATAGTCGTACTCGATCGCATAACCCGCGCGGTTCATGTGCGCGTTCTCCAGGCCGCGAATGCTGTGCAGTATCTCGACTTGAACTTCGGTTGGGAGCGACGTCGACAATCCATTGACGTACAGCTCGCTCGTATCGTGGCCTTCCGGCTCGAGAAAGATCTGGTGTCGTTCGGCGTTGGGAAAACGAAATATCTTGTCCTCGACGGACGGACAGTATCTCGGTCCGCGGGCGGAGATCGCGCCGCCGTACATGGCTGATCTGCCGATATTGTCGGCGATGATCTGTTTACCAGGTGCTTCGAGATACGTGATCCAGCACGGGATCTGATCTGGATGGCGTGTAGCGCCGCCGGACGAGCGCGGCGTCGGCCAGAAGTGGGACCAGGAATAGTCGAACTGGTCGATCTCGCTTTCCTGGACCTTAAGCTGCGAAAAGTCCACCGAGCGACCATCGATGCGCGGCGGCGTTCCGGTCTTGAAGCGCTCGACGGTGAGACCTGCACGCTCGAGCTGTTCCGCGAGATGAGTGGTAGCTGATTCGCCAGCTCGGCCGCCGGAGAGATTGAGATCTGCGCCGATGTGGATGCGGCCTCGTAAGAACGTCCCTGTGGTGATGGCGATGCAGCGAGCGCCGAATCTGCGTCCTTCGAGCGTCTCCACGCCGAGTACGGTTGCGCCGGCCTCGTCCATGACTAGCCGCGCGACAGTGCCCTGGATGGTCTGGAGGTTCGCGAACTCCTCGATGAGACTGCGTGCGGCGCGCCGGTACATTCCGCGATCGCACTGAGCGCGTGGGGACCAGACCGCTGGTCCCTTGCTGCGATTGAGCATGCGGAACTGAAGCGACGCCATATCCGTAGCTCGGCCCATGATCCCGCCGAGTGCGTCGACTTCTCGGACGACGGTGCCCTTGGCGACACCGCCGATGGCGGGATTGCAGGACATCTGGCCAATCGTTTCGAGTGCGCTCGTGACGAGGGCGACAGATGCTCCGAGGCGCGCAGCCGCAACGGCTGCTTCGGTGCCGGCGTGGCCAGCGCCGATGACTATTACGTCAAAGGAGGACTCGAAGTTTGGCATGGTGTAGTTGCTCCGTGCTAAATGTAGAGAAGGCCACGGACGGCGTGGCAATACTGGCGGACGTCCCAGTAAGTTTGGGGATGCCGATTCCAGTCAATCGCGACCGCCCGACGGTATTCATCCGTCGCGAAGCATTCGAGAAAGCGGGGTTGGAGCGTCACCTCATCGACTCCCGATTGAACCTTACAGACGAAGAGTTCGTCGTGGAGGCGGATCTGGTCGCGATCGGACCGCTGCCTTCGGATGACATGCTGGGCGAACTGGTGGTAGAGCTCGAAACCATCGGACTCCGCTACTTCGACGACTTTTTCGAGCTCAGCGGGAACTGGCCAGACTGGCTTGGCGTTTTTGTCGCGTCGGTGTAGCTGAGATCAACCTCGCATGGCAGAGTATGGCGGCTAGCGTCCGGCATCGTCCGTCGCTGGCGATGATCCTCCTCGCGACTTCGCTCGCGACAACGCTTGCGTGTGCGGCCCATAATCGACCCGCTGTCGTGCCACCGCCCGAACCGGCAGCGCCACCGGCGGCGGTACACAAGGCTCCGGTAGAAGCACCCACGCCGCCGGAGATGCCGTCATTCAGGGAGAGCGACGAAGCAACTTCCGCACAGCTGGGTGGCGCGCTGGAAGAGGGAAAGGCGGTGCGGCTCGAGCTGGAGTGGGTGGAAGCCCGGGAAGCCGTGTCGAGTGGGGAGATGGCGGCGGGCGAGTATCTGGTCACGTACCTGATAACTCCGGCTGACGATTACTACGATCTGGAAGCGGCGCGGTCGAACTTTCCGGCGCATCACACGACGGTGTTGCCCGGTTCCGCGCACGTCGCCGTCGTGGTGCGCGACGCGGCGGACGGGCGAATGGTGCAGGGGCTCGTGATTCACGCGACACTGCATGCGGAAGATGAAAACGGGGAAACGTCGGCGTTACTGCCGTATGGGTGGCATCCGGTTTTGAACAGATACGGGAAGAACATTGTTTTGCCGCCCAGTCCGTTCACGTTGAGTGTTCACATTGCGATGCCGTCGTACAGCAGGAGTGATCGTGTGAATGGCGACCGGTTCGGCCGCGACGTGATTGCTCGGTTCGAACACGTTACGGTGCTACCGGATTCACTTGCGGCGGCATCACAGCGGCTCGCATGGGGAGATTCACGTGATGCGCTGACGCTCGCGCAGAGCGAAGGTGCCGCGGTGGATCGCCCGTTGGCGGGACTGCTGCGAGATCCGGACGCGAGCGGAGCGCAGGTGCGTGCTGGGGAGTACAGGATTGCCGTGGTCGTGGATCACGCACGCGGTGATTGGGAGGATCATGGCGGTACGCTCAGCTTCATTAGCCCTGACAGCGATGCCAAGCCGATTATGCACATGGGCGTGTTGGTGCGCGACGCGGTGAGCGGGCGACTTATTCCAGGTCTGAGAGTACGCGCGACGATTATCAATTCACGCAGAAAGGTTATCGGCACGTATCCGCTGGACTTCACGTGGCATCCATGGGTGAGTCATTATGGAGTGAACGTGCCGGTTCCGGGGGTTGGACGCTACACGATCAGGGTGCGTGCGGATGCACCGGTGTTCAGGCGGTACGGGAGCGGGGCGTTGAAGCAATTCAACAAGCCCATCGACGTAGATGTTCGCGGCGTGCGGTTCGTAACGGCGGAACGGTAGCCCGTAGTAGGGCGCGGCTATGCCGCCCCTGGCCCATTTAGGTGATATCGAAATCAGATATCGTGATGATGCGGATTTACCCGCGCCCTACAAACGTTGTTCGACGGTGGACCAGAGCTCGACGTCGGCGACGTCGTTCTCGATGTGATCGATGACGACTTCCGTGCCGGGCGGGACTGCGTCGCCGGCGATGCTGCGCGCGGCGACGCGGGTGGGTGCGCCGCGGAAGGAATAGGAGATCTCGCCTAGTTCCGTGGGCGAGATCGCGCGGGTGACTGTGGCGACGGTGCCCTGTAGTTCTTCAATCTCCTCGTGCGGGTCATTGAGCGAGCCACGCAGCGCCCACTTGGCCATGAGGACGGTCACCCCGATCCAGCCGGCAGCTGCAGCGACTATTGCAATGATGGTTATCGCAATAGTATCAATTTGCGAATATTTTGTGAGGAGGTAGCCGGCTGTGCCGAAACCGGCGAGGGCGGCGCCGATGACGGGCGTGTTGAAACCAGCGATCGGAAAGCGGATATCACCTGGTCCACCGCCGGCTCGAACCGTGCCGTTGAGCATTGCATAGACGCCGATGATCAGGCCGACGCCAAAGACGACGGCGTAGAAGACGATCACGGTCTCGTCTCATGTAACGACATCATGATCCAAGATACTTGCGAAACCATGCAATAGTGGCTGGCCACGCCTGGCGAGTCGCGGCCATGTTGGCTCCGTTGTTTCCGCCCTGTGCTCTCAGGAATCCGTGGCCGGCTCCGTCGAAGATGTGTGGCTCGTAGGTCTTGTGCATCGCTTTCATTTCGGAATCGGCCGCCGGGACGGTCGCGTCGACGCGCGCATCGGCGCCGCCGTAGAATCCGAGGACCGGCGCACGCACTGCTGCAAGATCTGTCGCGCTGGGCGATGTTCCGTAGTACACGACCGACGCGTCAAGTGATGGCGAGTGTACTGCGTGCGCAAACGACACGGTGCCGCCCCAGCAGAAGCCGACGATGCCGTACTTGTGCAACGCGGAGGGAAGCGCCATGCCGTACTTCGCCGCGGCGTCGATCTTCATCTCCACGTCAGCTGGATTGAGCCTGGATACGGCGGCGACTGCTTCCTGATTGGTGAGACTATCGGGACCAATGGGAATCTTGGGGCCGTTGATGAGGTCGGGAGCGATCGCGATGTAGCCTTCCTTCGCGAGTTGGTCCGTAACCGAGCGGATCCAAGTGCTCATTCCAAATATTTCGTGAATGACGATCACAACCGGGGCCTTGGTGCTACGCTCGGGATAAACGATCCACGCGCGCAGTGAATCGCCGCCGGCGGTTGGAATCATTATCCACTGACCGTGGCGGGGTGATGCATCGAGGCGCGCTGCCGCGTGTTCGGCATCCGGAGCGAGCGTCGTATCGTCCGCGGCGTTTCCCTGAGAGTGCATTGTCATGTCGTGTGAAGACATGTCGTGCGTCATGGCACCCTGGGCATGTACGAGCACTGGGGTCGCTGCCAGCATGGTTCCCATCATCAGTAAAGAAGTGACGCGCATCGGTGGCAAGTGGTTAGGGTCTGGTTTGGCTCTGATTGGCGGACGCGAATTCGTTCGCAAGGAATTGCCCTACGCGACGTTCGAGATAGTACAGCGGACGAAACGGATTGAGTCCTCCGACGAAGCCAGCATGGCCGCCTCGTCGTGGAAAGTCGATTGTCAGGTGCGCGTTGTCGCTGGCAATACGAGAAACTTCGGGAAGCACTTCGGACGGCAGAAACGGATCGTCTACAGCATTGAGAAGAAGCGTATTAACGGTGATGCCGGCGAGGTATCGAAGCGAGCTCGACCGTGTGTAGTAATCTATTGCGTCATAGAAGCCGTGGACTGGTGCGGTGACCGTGTCATCGAATTCCTGCAGGCTGGCGATGGCGCCAATTCGAGCGGGATCGGGCAGGTCGGGGTAGCGAGTCTGCTTCTCTATTGCCTTTTGCTTGAGCGTCTGGAGAAACGATTTCTCGTAGACTCGCGAGATGCCATGGTTGATACGGTCGGATCCGCGCGCGAGATCGAATGGAACGGATACAGCAGCAGCGGCAGTGATGGTTGCGCGCGCTTCGTTGGGTTGCTCGCCAAGATACTTGAGCAGAATATTTCCACCAAGCGACACGCCAGCTACGGCGAGCGGCGATTTCGGATAGTCCAGCGCTATGCGATGGATGGCGAGCGCGAGGTCGCCAGTCTCGCCGGAATGGTAGAAACGCCGAGCGCGATTGGGCTCGGTACCGCACGAGCGCCAGGTTAGCAGGTCGGCGCTCCAACCGCGTCTGCGCATTTCGCCGAGCAGACCCTGGGCGTAGTGCGAGGAAATGTTTCCCTCTAGTCCGTGCAGCAGGAGAACGTGAGGTGTTCCGGTGACGGCGTCTGCGGGTGCATCGAGGCGATGTACTTCAAGAAAGTCATCATCGGGTGTTTCCCATCGCTCGATCCGAGTTGGGACGATGCGTTGCCTGCGGGCGAATTTGCCCCATAGCGTCTGGGCGTGCGCGCCGGGCACCCACCACGCAGGTCGATAATGAATGGGACGATCGCTCACGCTTGTTAAATTAGCGGACATGGAAGTACAGATATTCGGTACGAAGAAGAGTGCCGACACGCGAAAGGCTCAGCGGTTTTTCACGGAGCGGCGAGTGAAGGTGCACTTTGTGGATCTGAACGAGCGCGCGGCTTCGTTGGGCGAGCTGCGACGTTTCGCTCAGAAGTTGGGAGTGGGGTCGCTCATCGACAAGCAGTCGGCGCGCTACACGGATCTGGGTCTGCAGCACGCGCGCATGAGTGACGAGAGCTGGCTCGCGAAGCTGGCTGACGAGCCATTGCTGCTGGTGCAGCCAATGGCGCGGTTCGGGCAGAAAGTCACCCTCGGGCTTGCGGAAGTCGAATGGAAGGCGTGGGTCGAGTCCGCCGAGTAGCTCTGATATCCGGAATGATATCCGGGGCGCCGCTCTGTTTACATTTCGGCTCGCCACATCGCTCCAGCCAGAATAAAAGTTGACTCTCATTTCCGTTTCCAACGTGTCCATGGAATTCGGCGCTACGACGCTGTTCCAGGATGTCACCTTCACCGTCGCCGAGGGCGAGCGTTGGGGGATCATAGGGCGTAACGGGATCGGGAAGACGACGCTCTTCAACCTGATTACCGGTAGTGTCAAGCCGACGTCGGGCGCGGTAGCCAGATCGCCCAACATGGGGATCTCGGTGCTGGATCAGCATCGGGACTTCGAGGGAGCTGAGACTGTTTGGGAGGCTGCGGCCGGTCCATTCGCCGAGTTGCTGGCGCTCGAGAAGTCGCTGACAGACCAAGCCAACCGGTTGGGAGAGTTGGGCGAGGCGTGCACGCAGCGTGACCTGGACAGGTACTCGCGCGATCTCGAGCGCTTCGACCGGGAGGGTGGCTACACCTTCGCTCCGCGGGTCGATGCGGTGCTCCACGGCCTTGGATTCGATCCAGGCGAATCCCGCACCCGTCCACTGGCTCATCTGAGTGG
>JBDTIP010000191.1:0-6343 GCA_039936295.1 Gemmatimonadaceae bacterium | reverse complement strand
CACGCCCCACATTCAGCGAGCACGAAAGGGCGATCGAGGCGTATCTCTTCGACGTATCAGGCGATTTCTACGACCAACCGGTTCGGATCGACGTGCTCAAGCGGATCCGGGATATTCGGGCGTTTGCATCGCCCGACGCGCTAGTGCAACAGATCAGGCATGATGAGTCTGACGCCAGGTCCGCGTTGACCGTGGCCTCGCCTCAGGCTAACCTTAAGGGCTAAACACGATATCAATGTCTCTCAAATACCGCATCATCATCATACTCGCGCTCATCGCCGCGTCGGCCTGGGCGCTGTTTCCGCGAACCACAACCGAGCGAGTCAAGCGCAACGGCGTCTTTGTCGTGGATACCGTGACGCGTGTGCCGCTCAAGCGCGGACTGGATCTGCAGGGCGGCATGCACTTGGAACTGGCAGTCGACGAGTCCAAGGGCCTGATTCCGGACAAGACCGACGCGATTGACCGTGCACTCAAGGTTGTCCGCACTCGTATCGACCAGTTCGGCGTTTCCGAGCCACTGGTTCAGAAGGTGGGTAACGATCGGATCATAGTCGAGCTTCCCGGCATCGACGATCCCCAGCGCGCCATGGACGTCGTCCAGAAATCGGCGTTCCTTCAGTTCGAAATAACCGACAAGACCAACGCGCTCGAGAAAGCCCTCCCGCGCCTTGACGCGGCGGTGAAGACCCTCGCCACCGGTGCAGCGGTCGGACCATCCGGCGCTGCAACTCCGGCCGCCGCCGCCGCCGACAGCACCAAGAATGCATTGCAGGGACTGTTCGCCAAGGACACAGCAAAAAAGGCTGCCGGCGACACGGCCAAGAAGGACACCGCCGCGGTAACTGGGGGCGCCTTTTCCAAGCTCGTTCAGCAAGGACAGATGCCCGGCGAATACTACGTGGCACAGAACGACGTTCCGACGCTGCAGAGATACCTGTCCCTTCCGTCGGTCCAGGCCGCGATTCCGCCGGGCAAGGTGATTCGCTGGTCCAGCGACACTACCTCGCTCGGCAACAGGACGTACCGCGCCATGTACGTGCTGGACGCGCGGCCGATCATCACGGGTGAGTATTTGACGGACGCCAAGCCGACCCAGGATCCGACCGACGGTACGGTCGTCCAGTTCACGCTCAGCAACGAAGGTGGTCGCCGCTTCCGGAACGAAACGGCAAAGCACATCAAGGATTACATGGCAATCGTTCTGGACAGCCTTGTCATGGGCCGTCCGCCAGTCATCCAAAGTGCAATTGGTACGCGAGGACAGATTACTCTCGGAGGACGCGATCTGCAGGCAGCGCAGGATCTGGCTCTCGTCCTACGAGCCGGCGCGCTTCCGGTGCCTCTCAAGATCACGGACATCACGAACATCGGCCCCAGTTTGGGCGCAGACTCGATCCACAGCAGCCTTCGCGCTGGTGAGATTGCGCTTGCTTTGGTCGTGATAATCATGATCGGCTACTACCGCTTCTCCGGCGTGCTGGCGGTGTGCGGTCTCGCCATCTACACACTTTGCACCCTTGCCGCGCTGGCCGGCTTCGATGCGACGCTTACGCTGCCCGGGTTGGCCGGTTTCGTGTTGTCTATCGGAATGGCGGTTGATGCGAACGTGCTGATATTCGAGCGAATACGAGAAGAGCTGGATCATGGCAAATCCACTCGGCTCGCAATTGACGAGGGATTCCGCCACGCTCTCCCAGCAATCGTGGACTCCAACGTTTCCGCGGCGCTTACCGCCGCTGTTCTCTACCAGTTCGGAACTGGACCTGTGCGCGGATTCGCCGTTACGCTGCTCGCCGGTATCGCCGCCTCCATGGTGACGGCGATCTTCATCGTGCGCACGTTCTACATGATCTGGCTCACTCGCAACACCGACCAGAAGGCACTGAGCATATAAATGCTGCGAATCTTCCACAACACAGAGTACGACTTCATCCGCTGGTGGCGCGTCGCCGTCGGCCTCACGGTCGCGTTCATCGCACTCGGCTTCGGCTCGCTCGCCATCAAGGGAATGAACTACAGCATCGAGTTCACCGGCGGCACGCTCAAGCAGCTCAACTTCAAGACGCCGATCGACGCCAGTGTAATTCGCGCCGCAATGGACCGCGCCGGTTACCACGATGCCGAAATCCAGCAATTCGGATCTCCGCGCGACTTCACACTTCGCTTTCGCGGAGCGCAGGACGTCGCGGCTCAGTCGGCCGGTGCGGAACTCGTGGGCAAGCGCGTGGACAGCGTTCTGTACAGCGCGTTCGGCCAGAATAACGTGACGGTGCTTCGTACCGAGGCAATCACTGCGACGGTCGGAAGCGAGCTCAAGCGCAACGCGATTATCGCCGTGCTGCTCTCGTTCCTCATCACCCTGGTCTACCTTGCGATTCGATTCGAGTGGCGGTTTGGACTTGCGGCGATCATAGCGACCGGGCACGACGTCTTTACCACACTCGCGTTCGTCAAGCTGATGCACCTCGAGATATCACTCACGGTTGTGGCGGGCCTCCTTACTGTGCTCGGATACTCGCTCAATGACACGATCATCATCTTCGACCGTGTGCGCGAGGATCTTCGAAAAGGGCGCAAGGAGTCGCTGTACGATACCCTGAACAGGGGAATCAATGAGACACTCCCACGGTCGATCCTGACGCACGCCACCACGACTGCCGCAACCCTGGCTCTGTTGATCTTTGCTGGAGAGGTGATTCGACCGTTCGCGTGGGTCATGCTCTTCGGTATCGTCACTGGAACGTTCAGCTCGGTCTACATTGCCGGTCCGGTCCTCCTCTGGATCGAGCGCAAATATCCTCGCATCGTTGCGGCACCAGCATGGAAGGATTCTACGACAGCCACGCCCACCTCGCGGATGAAGCGTTCGACGGCGACAGAACTGAGGTAGTCCAGCGCGCCCGCGACGCGGGCGCTGCAGGAATAGTCTGCATCGGTGCATCCATCGAGCAGGCAGATGGCTCAGCCCGGATCGCTACGGCGCATCCGGGCTTCGTTTGCTATACTGCCGGAATTCACCCGCACGACTTGGCGGCGTTCGACGCGCGCCGCGACCTGCCTACGCTCGAGCGGCACCTCGAAACAGGTGCTGTCGCCGTGGGGGAATGCGGCCTCGACTACCACTACGACAATTCGCCCCGCGATCTGCAACGGCGTGCGTTCAGCGCGCAGCTCGAGCTCGCGCAACGCTTCTCGCTCCCTGTTGTTGTTCATACCCGCGATGCCGACGACGATACCAGTGCGATGGTCGCGGAGGCGGGAAGGCAAGGCGTTCGCGGCGTGCTACACTGCTACACGGGCGGGATGGCTCTGGCCCGTACGGCAATCGACGCTGGCTGGTACATATCGTTCAGCGGAATCGTCACATTCCGAAATTGGTCCGGCGACGAGGTTATCCGCGCCATACCCGATGATCGCATCCTGGTGGAGTCGGACGCGCCATACCTCGCGCCCGTTCCGCACCGCGGCAAGCGCAACGAATCCGCATGGGTCGCGCTTACCCTCGCGCGCGTCGCCAGTGTTCGCGCGACCGACGTAACGGTTATGGAAAAACGCACGTCGGAGAACACGCGACGATTGTTTGGATTGTGAACGTTAAACCCGTAGGGGGCGGCATAGCCGCATCCTACTCGGGGAAAATTGGTCCCGGCAATTTGTTGTGGTACTCCAACCTGTTCGCGGGTAGTCCGAACTCGCGATCCGCTTCATCCTGAATCCTGTCCTCGCCGCCGCTACGTAGAGCAGCTCGGCGGACGCGCTTTGCTGCGCGTAGCGCGACATCGCCGGATGGATCGAGAGTATAGGGTACCGATTCGGTAGTCCGATTGAACAGGTCCATGATGAAGTCATACGACCGCGTCATGTATACCGACACGTCGCGGTTCGGAAGATCCCACCGACTCTTCTCCGAGATCAACTGAAAGACGCGCTGCCACGACTCCGTGTCAGTGACGTACACCATCCCGCGAAATATTCTGCGATTGGTGTGCGTGCTGAATATCGTCGGGCTCAGGATCCGGTCGAGATGCTCATCGGCGCGCGAGTGATCCAGCAGAATCAGCTCGCGCGCGCGGTGCGGCGAGTCACCGCCGAGCTGGGTTTCGAACCGGCTTTCCCAGTAGCTGTGACCAAGCGCCGACGTGCTTGACGTGACCGTTAACTGCTTGGGTACGTAGTAGTTGTGCGCTACAGCGTCCGCCGCAAGGTGAGCGAGGTAGCCGAGTCCGAACGCACGCATCCGGCCGTCGGCCGCAAGGTCGTGGATCTCGTAGCCCACCCTCCACGAGTGGCAGTGGCGTCCAGCCTCAGCGTACTTCTTGGCGATACTCGTGTCCGCGGCGATGGACCCGTACAGAAAATCATACGGAAACGCCTCGAGGAGCTCCGCGATGCTTCCAGGCAGCATGGACAGCGAACGAAGCACCGCGTCACCCAGAAATACGTGAGTGCCCGGTGCCCAGGCGTGCGCTGTTCTGGGTGTGAGGAGCAGCAACGCGACCGCAATCGCTGCTGCTCCCCAGAAACTAAATGCCCAGCCGCCGGCGTCGGCGGCGAATCGATTTGCGGAGATCCTGCAATTCCCCCGAAACAGTGTCCTCGATGGCCCCCTTGGCGGCATCGAAATACTCGTGCAACTGCTCGCCAACTCCGTCGACCGACAGGTCTTCAGCCCATTCCATTCCGCGGCGCGCCCCACTGCGCACTCCGCGCGTCGCCTTCCTCGCCATCCCGGCGCCGGCTTCGCCCGCCAGTGATGCGAGACGAGCCCCCCGATCCGTCATGTCG
Source organism: Gemmatimonadaceae bacterium (assembly GCA_039936295.1). Taxonomy (GTDB): domain Bacteria; phylum Gemmatimonadota; class Gemmatimonadetes; order Gemmatimonadales; family Gemmatimonadaceae; genus Fen-1247. Next base: position 1,555 of record JBDTIP010000191.1, on the reverse strand, counting down.
TCCAGTCCCCTCGAAAGGGCGCTTCGAACCGGCGGCCGCCGCCTGAATAACAGTGTAACACCAACGCCGACGGTAAGACCAAGCAGCGCCGCCGTGAGGAGATCGAGATCTCCCTCAGACGAGGCCGCCGCGCCGCCGCGGCGCGGTCCGCGGCCTGGGCGGGCCGGCCGGCTCGGCCGACTGGGCCGACTGGGCCGAACTGGTGTCGCTTCCGTATCTGTCATCGCCATCCTCGAATTCCTCCGTGTTGTCAAATACCTGGGCCAGCCCTGTCCGAACACCATGTACCGCCGACGCCGTATTCACAAACGCCGATTCGGCCTCTTCCTGAACCACTTCTATCAGTGCGTTGAACTCATCCAGCCTCGCTTCGGCTTCCTTCACAGCCTTGAGCAGCCTGGCGTTTGCTGCGGCTATTGTCTGCTGCACCTGGCGCACGTCGCCCTTCACGATGGTCACGATTTCTCGAGCATCCTCGGTCACGATACTCGCGCTCCGTACCAGGGGCGCGATGTCCCCATAAACGCGATCCAGCAGCTCGTTGATCTTCTTGTACGTCTTTCGGAAGTTCCATGCCGCCGGAACCAGGCCTATCGCCAGGATCAGCAACGCCACCGTCGCGAGCCCGCTCGCTATCGACGTGATCTTCTCGAACGTACCCACCGCAGCCGGCACCTGCTTGGTAACCAGCGTATCAGGCAGAACGTGCGTTGCCTGGATAAGCAGCGCTGTGACGTGCGTCATGTCGTACATGGGCTCGAATGGTGCAAGGGAAGGGCCAGCCTCGGACTCCCTCAATATGCGGGCCGACGGCCAATTAGAGCGTTTCGGCCCTATATTGTCGCCAATACCATGACCGCTGTCCAATACATCGTCGAGGGCGGGCACCGCCTGCACGGCAGCATCCGCCCCTCTGGAAACAAGAACGCCGCTCTTCCGATCGTCGCCGCATCGCTTCTGTCCCGGAACCCGGTGCGCCTCACCAATGTCCCCCGAATCCGCGATCTCGAGACGCTGGTCGAGCTGCTGAGATCCGTTGGTGCGAGCGCGGAATGGTCCGAGCGCAACACGCTCGATATTTCAGCCACTGACCTGCGTGCCGAAGGCCTGGATCCCGCACTTTGCGTGCGCATTCGCGCGTCCATCCTGCTTGCGGCACCGTTGCTGGCACGCTGTGGAAGCGTCACGTTGCCCGCGCCCGGCGGTGATGTAATCGGCCGGCGACGGCTCGACACGCACTTCCTGGCCTTCAACCAGCTCGGCGTTCGCGTGGTAGATGACGACGGCTATCGCATGCAGGTCGAGCAGCTCGCCGGTGCTGACGTCTTTCTCGATGAGCCCAGCGTGACCGGCACGGAGAACGCGTTGATCCTTGCGGCTGCCTCCCCCGGGACAACGGTTCTTCGCAATGCTGCGAGCGAGCCGCACGTGCAGGATCTCGCACGATTCCTGGTCGCGCTCGGCGCACGCATCGACGGCATCGGTACCAACACAGTCACAGTTCATGGGGGCGCGGCGCTGGGAGAAACCAGCGTGACGCACGCAATTGGACCCG
>JBDTIP010000190.1:0-7037 GCA_039936295.1 Gemmatimonadaceae bacterium | reverse complement strand
TAGGCATTAACGCGAAGCGGGAAAAGACGGTCCACGCATACTTCGACAGGCACGGTGCCTGGACGATAATCATCGCGCGCTTCGTTGCGATACTTCGAATGCTCGCCGGAATCGTTGCCGGCTCCGTAGAAATGCCCTTCAGCGTGTTCTCAGTGTGCAATGCGATCGGCGGTTTGGTGTGGTCCGTGGCTTTCTCCGCGGTGGGCTATTTTTTTGGCGAGAACCTTCACACGGTTGAGCACTATCTACGACGCGGTTCTCTGGCCGTGCTTGCGATCGTCGTGATAGCAGGAGGTGCTGCATGGATCTACCGCAAGCGTCACGCAGGTGCGCGCTAGGCACCTCTGGTCACACGAGACGTTCGAGCGCATCCAACCGCTCAGCTATTTCGGGATCAGATCTTCCCTGTCGCGCAGCTCTGGCGAGCATTGCCGCGTCCGGCTCGCCCACTATGCGCCGTGCTTCGGTCGCGGTGTCGCAGTCGTGTACAATTCCGTGGATAAACCGCAGGGCAGTCTCGAGGCGGCCGGGCTCCATCGCGTCCATGGAGCGGATCTCGAAGAATCCGCGCGGCCTGATTTCCGGGAACAGAGTCGTGAGATGTGCAGCATCAGCGCCCAGAATACGACTTGCTCCGCGGGCGAATCGCTCGTACGCGCCGATTGGATCGTTGGCATCGAAGGGCAACCCCGTCCGACTGTGATCGAGTGTCTGCCATAAGTGCGAGCGGTAGCTCGCGTAACCTACCGGCCGTCGGGCGTAATCCGGCGAGTTGGCGTAGGCCGCTACGAGATATGGTGCAAGCGCATTGAGGAGCGCCCACCGCTGCATCGGTTTGGCGCCAAGCTCGATACTGACTTGCAGCGATGCGGTCTGGCGCATCATGCGTGCGCCCGACGGTCCGATTGAATCGAAGTAGCGTGTCATCGATTCATATCGTGGAGCGTGCAACTCGAGGGCTACCTCGTCAATCTCGTTGTAAGGGTCGACACCCAGAGTCAGAAGCGTCACACCGTGCGCCGCCGCCGATTCACGTAGCGCTCCGACGGTGTCGGCAAGCGACTGTGCCAGCTGTTGTGGCGAGCGAAACACACGCGAGCTAATTTCGACCTGACCCCCGGGCTCAAAGGATATTCGGCTTGCATCCGGTGCCAGCCAATTCGGCGCGCCGTATGGGTCCGTGGTTTCCTTCCAGGCTTCGGAGAGCGTTGATGTACGAATGATCTCGGCGCTGCCGACGCCGTCGGCGCCTGAGTCGATGCCTACCCGGCGACCCGTGTGATCGCGCACAGGAATCAGCTCAAGCTCGGCACCAATAGTGCCATCGGGGTGTGCATCCGCGGCCGGCTCGAAGAGCGCCCTGACGAGCGCTTGCATCGGGTCAGTTGCTGGGGTCACTGCTCATGTTGTAGCGAGGGCCAAGGCAAACATTTGCTCGTCGTCAGTGAACCAGTCGCGGAGTGCCAGGCCTCCTGAAGCGAGAAGATGCGTCACCTGGTCGCGATCGTACTTGTAGCTCAGCTCCGTCAGAATTGCGTCGCCGACGGAGAACCCGATGTTACCGATCCCTGGGATGCTCACTCGTTGCTGCACGGTCGATATCAGTCGCATCTCGATTCGATGGCTCGTGGCGTCGTACACCGCATTGTGCTCGAATGCCGTGAGATTGAAGTTGGCGCCGAGGGCGTCGTTCACGACGCTCAGTACATTCCTGTTGAAGGCCGCAGTGACACCGCGTGAGTCGTTGTAGGCACGCGCGATTAGTGCCGGGTCCTTGCGGAGATCAACCCCCACCAGAAAATAATCCGCGACGGTCATTCGAGCTCTGACGCCCAACAGGAGTTCGATCGCCTGGGGTGGCGTGAAATTCCCGATCGTACTGCCGAGAAATGCGTGCAGTGCGGGAGCCGGGTGGGCTGGCAGCAAAAACTGAGTCGAGAAATCCGCTGCTACCGGGATGATGCAAAGCGTTGGGTATTCGGAGCGGAGCCTTTGTGCGGACGCCTTCAGGAAATCCGCGCTCACGTCCACAGGGATGTACGTCACATCGCCGGTGCGGACGCGTAGCATCTCGTTCAGCAAGAGGCGCGTCTTATCGGAGCTTCCGGCACCCAGCTCTGTGAGCGTGGCTGGCAGCGCCGCGGCGATAATCGAATTCGCAGCCTCCGCCAGCAGGGCACGTTCGGCGCGGGTCGGATAGTACTCTGGAAGCCGCGTTATCTCGTCGAAGAGTTGCGATCCGTACTCGTCATAAAAGTACTTGGACGGAATCTGTCGAGGGTATGCCAGTAGACCTGCTCGCACGTCGGCGAGCATTCGGGCCCGATCAAACGTCACGAGCGCAGCGAAAACCGCTGAAGATCTGGCGACGAATCGGATAGTCCCAGTTGCGAAATGTGTTTCGGGTTGCGCCGGGCCGCGTGGCCCACGAGCCGCCACGCAACACCTTGTATTCGCTTCCGAAGAACGCCTCAGAGTATTCGGGATATGGGAATGCCGCAAAGCCAGGATACCCGACGAAGTTGGACGATGTCCACTCCCACACGTCGCCGATCATCCCGTAACAACCCAGCGGCGAGACATTGTGCTCGTATGCGCCCACCGGCGCTGTCCCGAAGACAAGCTGGTCCACGTTCGCGAGCAGCGCGTTGGGTTCCTCAGCTCCCCATGGAAAAGCCTGTGCGCTTGACGTGTAGGGATTCCAGGATGCGGCGATCTCCCACTCGTATTCTGTCGGCAGGCGCTTGCCTGCCCACCGCGCATAGGCCTCGGCCTCGTGATAGCAGACGTGACACACGGGATGGCCGTTCGGGATCGGCATGACGACGTCCATGCTGCGTGTCGTCCAGCCGTCCGCGTTTCGAGTCCAGTGCTTGGGACTCGTCGCGCCTGAGTCACCGAGCCATGCGCGTCCTGGGTTCGACCAGAGCTCTGCGCGCTCATAGCCGTGGTCCGTGACGAAGTCGGCGAAGGCGCCGTTGGTTACTGGCGCGGCGTCGATCTCGAACGCGCTGGCGGTCATGCCGTGTCGCGGACGCTCGTTGTCGTATGCTGTGACACGGTCGTCAGTGCCGATGGAATAGTCGCCAGCGGCGATCGGGACCATTCCGGTGAACCGCGCCATCGATCCGGGAGGAGCTGCGGTGATGCTCGGCGCCTGGTATGGAGCGCCGGACTTGAGCTGCAGAGTCTGCAGGATGGTCTCATCATGCTGGTATTCGTGCTGCAGAACCATGTTGTAGACGAATCCGCCCGCGAGGAGCGCGTGTTCGGACGCTAGATCGGCATCCTGGAGCGTGGCGAGCGTGTCTGCGCGAATGTCGGCCGCCGTCTGCATAAGGGCGCAGAGCGAGGGTAGGGGGAGTGCCGTCCGGCTGGCGCGTGGATGCTCGAAGGGATTGTACAGCCCTGGCATTTCCGAAAACTCTATGGGCCCGGAAATGTTGCGCGTGAGCCACAATTCCTCGAAGTGCGCGATGTGGCCGAGATCCCAGAGGATGGGACTCATGAGCGGGTCATGCTGGGCGCGCAGGTCCGCCTCCGGAATCTGGCTCACTATAAGGAGCGTGCGCGCACGGGCTTCGGTGAGCCGCGAGCAAATTTGGCCGCGAAGAGCTTGATTCTGATTTGTGCGCATCAAAAACGAGAAAAGACAGGGGACCCGCGTGCCTATCCGATCGGATCGTTAAGCCAATCCGGGCGCGATAGCACGCGGGTATGATAACTCTTGCAGGAAGCCGGCCGCTCAGATTGCCGCCGGACCGACCGACCGGCGGACCGTAGCTGCACTCTGAGGGACCCGGTCGCGGCTTGCGCCGTGAGGTGCGTTGACGGCAAGAGGCTCCGGCTGGCCGCTGCAGTTGCAGACCGTGGTCACAACGCACAGCTTTCCACCACTCGTGTATTCGCACTTCGAATGAGTCAGTCGAGCGGCCAGGCCCGCGTAATTCGGTTCTTCGAGCAAGTTCCTCTCGTAGCCGCCGCCATCGTCGTCGTCCTCGCGGCTGGAACGCTCGTCGAATGGTACGACGGGGTGAACCCAGTTACGGGCTTCTATCCGGGCGGCATCGCCATGGTGCCGCTTGCCTGCGTGGCCATCGGGTTGAATGGGCTGGCGCTCGCATTTGCGTCTCGGCGTACACGACCGTTCGCTCTCAGAGTGGCGTCGATAGTACTCGCTTCCGTGGTGATCCTGATCACGGCGATCGAGGTGGCATCGTGGATCGCTGGTCGGGACCTGGGCCTCGATTTGTTGCTGTTTCGCGACCAGCTCGTTCGAGCGCCATGGAGCCCACCAGGCCGGATGGCGCTCAATACGCTGTTTGGCGTCTTCATCGGAGCAGCCGGCATCATCGCGCTGCATGTGGACGACAGAACTGGCCGCGCCACTTCGCACTGGGTGGGGCTGATCGGGGCCGCGCTCGGCTATCTCGGGTTGATCGGTTACGCGTTCAATGTGAGCCGGCTTTACCTCGCGACGGCTTACTCCGGAATGGCCGTCACTGCCGCCGTATGCATCTTCGTGCTTTCGCTGGGCGTGATCTTCGCGCGCCGCACGTCCGGTATGCCAAAGTTGCTCGTCGACCCGGGGGCCGCCGGAACGGTCGCCCGACGACTGGTCCCGGCCGCCGTGTCGGTGCCTTTCTTGTTGGGCTGGCTCCGACTTGTGGGAGAGAAGAACGGTTGGTACGACACTCCGTTCGGAGTCTCGATCTACGTGGTCGCGACCGTAGTGATCTTTCTCTGGCTGGTGACTTGGGCAACTCACATGGCGTATGAGAGCGATCGTGTTCGCGAGGAGCTGTTGGCCGGCGAGCAGAAGGCGCGCGAGATGGCGGAGGGTGCCAATGTTGCGAAGAGCAACTTCCTTGCGGTAATGTCACACGAGCTTCGCACGCCGCTGTCGGCGATAATCGGCTATGAGGAGCTGCTCGCCGACGGAATTACGGGCCCTGTAAACGAGGCACAGAAACACCAGCTAGGCCGCGTGAAGGCGAGCGCCCAGCATCTCCTGCATCTCATCGACCAGATTCTATCGTACTCTCGCGTCGATGCGGGGCGCGAGGTCGTTCAGGCGGAGGATGTCGACGCGAACGAGATCGCGCAGGATGCTGTGACGCTGGTTGAGCCGTTGGCGCGAGAGAAGGGGTTGCCGGTCGAGATAGTGCCGACCGGATATCCGCTTCCAATGTCGACGGACGGTGGAAAGGTGCGGCAAATTCTGGTCAACCTGCTGTCGAACGCCGTCAAGTTCACCCCTGCCGGTCGCGTCACTCTGATCGTCCAGCACGACGGGGCGATCGTGAGCTACGTGGTTCGCGACACTGGCATCGGCATCGCCGACGAGCACCGGGATCAGATCTTCGATGCATTCTGGCAGGTCGAGCAGCCGAGCACTCGCCGCGTGGGCGGGACCGGTCTGGGGTTGAGTGTGACGCGCCGTCTCGCCCAGCTCTTGGGCGGCGACGTGGTGGTTGCGAGCCGAGTTGGCGAGGGCAGCGCTTTCACGGTGACGCTGCCGTTGGAGGCTCCCATTCCGCGCAGCGTCGGAGCATCCGCCGGGGTCTGAGCGAGTGTCAGAGGCACAGTCCAGCTGGGGCAGCTTCGCTGACACGGTACTAGACTTCAGGTGCCGTCCTCCACTAGTGCTCGACCTTCGCAAACCGATCGAGCGGGTCGGCGTGACCCGATTGGGTGACCTCGGATTCGGACGGTCGTTCGGGATTGTCACGGCGGAGAACCCGCGTGGCAGAGCTCTGCCCGAGCCGGTCAATGCGGTCCGGATAGAGGCGCTACGTGCCGAGGTCGCGGGCCTGGGGGTAGCATGGCTTGGTGTCGTCGCCTGCAGCCCTGACAGATCGCACTGCGAGGAGAGCATCGCGATTTCCATCGAGATGCGTTCGCTGATCGGGATTGCTCAGCGGTACGACCAGCTCGCCGTGTTCTGGTTTGATGGTGCAGCATTCTGGATAGAGCCGGTGCGGTCGAGTAATGCGCGACTGCGGCTTCCGGTATCAATCTGAGCCCGCATTCCCGCGTTGCGCTAGCGCGGAATTCACTCAACGACCACATGATTCTCGTCGTATTCCTTCAATGACAGCACCTACGTTGGCAGCACGCGCCCCGCTGGTTCCTCATGAGCGCGCTGAGTTGTTGGAGACGGCAGCGCGACTGCGCGCTGAAGTCGCCAGTCGCATCGTCGGCCAGGAGCGCGTGCTGGACGAGATTCTCATGGCACTTCTTGCCGGTGGTCATGCGCTGCTTGTAGGCGTGCCGGGGCTCGCGAAGACGCTGATGATTCGTTCAGTATCGGAAGCGATGCGCCTGGGATTCCGGCGCATCCAGTTCACGCCTGATCTGGTGCCCTCCGACATTACCGGCACAGAGGTGATGGAGGAGGATCCCGGCTCGCATGCTCGCCGCTTCCGGTTCGTTCAGGGTCCGATCTTCGCGAACATCGTGCTTGCCGACGAGATCAACCGTGCACCGCCGCGCACGCAGGCGGCACTGCTCGAGGCCATGCAGGAGCACAGCGTCACCGTAGCCGGCGAGACGATGCCGCTGCCAGCACCGTTTTTCGTGCTCGCCACGCAGAATCCGATCGAGCAGGAAGGCACGTATCCGCTCCCGGAGGCGCAGTTGGACAGATTTCTGTTCGACATTCGCGTCTCGTATCCGGACGAAGCAGCTGAGATTTCAATCCTTCGGAGCACGACCGGTCGGGACTATGCGCCGCTGGAATCGGTGATAGACGCCGCCCAGACCATCGCGCTTCAGCGGATGGTACGCGACGTACCTGTCTCCGACGTCGTTCTCCAATACGCGGCACGTTTGGTTCGTGCTACGCGTCCCGACGAGGTTGATGCGATGGCGTCTGTAAAGCGGTTTGTGCGCTGGGGTGCAGGCCCTCGCGCCGGCCAGGCGCTCGTACTCGGCGCCAAGGCTAACGCGCTGCTGGCTGGAAGGAATGCCGTTACGCCGGCCGACATTCAGCGCGTCGCGCACCCGGTACTGCGCCATCGGATCCTTTTGAATTT
>JBDTIP010000189.1:0-2849 GCA_039936295.1 Gemmatimonadaceae bacterium | reverse complement strand
CGCGGATTTCATGCTGCTGCGCGCGCTCCTGCGAAGCTCGCGCATGACGCTGGACTCGCTCCGCGATCCTCGCCTACCGCTGGCTGCGCGCGCGGTGCTCGAGCCATTGACGGCGAAGCTCCTGCGAGATGCGCGGGCAGAAACCGCGATCGACAACGTTCTGGACGACGCAGGCGACATGCGCGACAGTGCATCGCCGCGCCTGCGTGGCATCAGGCGCGAGCTTCGAACCGCTGAATCCGATCTGGTTTCACTGCTCGAGCGTTTGATGAGCAGGCTCGACGCCTCGCAGCAGGTCCCCGATATGTCCGTGACCATTCGCAACGGGCGCCATGTCATTCCCGTGCGACGCGAGGGTCGCGCGGCGGTGGGCGGAATCGTGCACGATGCGTCGTCCACGGGTGGTACCCTGTTCATTGAACCGCCAGCCGCAGTCGAGGCCGGCAACAGAATGCGCGAGCTCGTCGCCGAGGAGGCAATGGAGGTCGAGCGGATACTGTTCGAGCTGGCCGCAACGCTGCGCCCGAGTCACGCCGCCATGGCCGATGCGTTCGATGCGCTGGCTGAGCTCGACTCGCTGTACGCGCGCGGTCGCATGGCGCTCGACTTTGGCGCGGCGCCCGTTACCCTGCGTGATCCCGCGGAGCCGTTCGAGATCGTGGGCGGACGCCATCCGTTGCTCCTCGCCCAGGGCATTCGCGTGGTGCCATTCGATCTCATGCTGGGCGAGTCGGAACGAACTTTCTTGATTTCCGGACCGAACACCGGCGGCAAGACCGTACTCATAAAGGCAATCGCGCTGCTGTCACTGTGCGTCCAGGCTGGAATCCCTCCCACGGTTGGCGACGGAAGCGGCATAGCAATCTATGACGAGATCTATGCAGATATTGGTGACGAGCAGTCGATAGCTGCGAGCTTGTCGACCTTCAGTGCGCACGTCCAGAACCTGCGCGAGGTACTTGCCGGCGCCACAGAGCGCTCGTTAGTGATCATCGATGAGCTGGGGTCGGGTACGGACCCCGTCGAGGGCGCGGCGCTTGGCGGCGCAGTGCTCGAATCGCTAACGGCGCGTCGTGCCCGCACAGTCGCGACCACGCACCTCGGCGCGCTCAAACACCTGGCGGTGGAGAATGCCGATGTCGTTAACGGCTCGCTGCAGTTTGACGCAACAGAGCTGGCACCGACATATCGGCTGATCAAGGGAATACCAGGGCAGTCGTACGGTCTCAGCATTGCGCGCAGGCTTGGCGTGCCGACGGACGTACTGGAGCGCGCCGAGGCCCGATTGCCTGCGGGGGAGCGCGACGTGAATGTGCTTCTGGCGGATCTGGAGGCGCGCGATGCAGCTCTGGCAGAACGAGAACGCGAGACTCAGGTGATCGCCGACGATGCTCGTGAACGCGCGCGCCGCGTTGCCGAGCGTGAGCACAATGCTGGCGTTCGCGAGCGCGAGTCGGAGCGACGCGCACGTGAGGAGTCGCGGAGATATCTGCTTTCTGCGCGGCGTGACATCGAAAATACCATTCACGCCCTAAAGAAGTCGGATAACGTTGGCGATGCGGCGCGCGATGCGAGGCGGCACGTGGAGGAGCTTGCAAAGTCGCAAACGGAGCAGATCGAGCGTCTGGACGCTCGCGATCGCGTGCGCGCCACGCTGTCAACCGGTACTGGCGACGACTCGCCACCTGTCGTTGGAGGCTACGTTGCAGTGGCCAGCCTCGGTGGTCGCGTTGGGCAGTTCATCGAGATGCGCGACGATAACGCCGTGGTGGCCATTGGCACGCTCAAGCTCACGCTCCCATTGTCGGATCTCAGCCGTGCGGCGCGACCGGCGCCGTCACTCACGGTCAACATCCGTGGTGATGTACCGGACGTACACGCAGCGAGCGAGATAGATCTGCGTGGTATGCGCGTCGGCGACGTCGAAGGCATCGTGATGCACGCCGTGGACAACGCCGTCCGCGCCGACATGAAGGCGATCCGCATCATACACGGTAAGGGGACGGGGGCACTGCGTGAGCGTATCGCCGAAATGCTTCAGAAGGAGCCGCGGGTTGCGAACTTCAGGCTCGGCGCCTGGAACGAGGGTGGTGCTGGAGTTACAGTCGTAGAACTCGCGTGAGCACCGATCCTGTAGTCGAGCGCGTTCGCGATGCCGCGGACATCGTGCAGATCATCGGGGAGCACGTGAAGCTCAAAAGGGCCGGCGGCGACTTTCGCGGGCCGTGTCCGTTTCACGGCGGCAAGAATCCCAATTTCAGCGTTTCGCCGAAGCGTGGCCAATATCACTGCTTCAAGTGCGGTGAATCGGGCGATGTATTCTCGTTCCTGCAAAAGCATCTCGGCATGAGCTTCCCGGACTCCCTACGTGCCGTCGCGTCGACGGTCGGAATCGAGGTACCATCGCAGCGGGTCGAGCACGCCGGGCCTGACCTGCGAGATCCGTTCTGGGAAATGAACGCCGCCGCGGCTGATTACTTCCAGCGTGAACTGTGGGAAGCGGATCGCGCATTGGTTGCACGGAAATATCTTGAGTCGCGTGCCATACATAAGGCCGATGCCGACCGGTTCGAGCTTGGCTTCGCTCCTGACGACATCGGAACTTTCCGTGCGCACATGGCGACCATGGGCTTCGAGGTGGAGCGCTTGATCGAGGGCGGGCTGCTTGTGGTACGCGACGAGAAGTCGGAGCCGCGCCCGCGCTTTCGCAATCGCGTAATGTTTCCGATTCTCGACGCATCGGGACGTCACGTCGCCTTTGGTGGCCGCGCGCTCGGCGACGCAGAGCCCAAGTATCTCAATTCGCCCGAAACGCCGGTATTCAGCAAATCGAAGACGCTCTACGCGCT
>JBDTIP010000188.1:0-4872 GCA_039936295.1 Gemmatimonadaceae bacterium | reverse complement strand
ACCTGAGCAGGCAACGGCCGGACCATTGGGGACTGCGACGCAGAGTGCGCCAGCCGATACGGGCATCGCCAAGACGGGCGCGCGCGCTGAGGCCATGGCAATGCAACGGGAACCCAGGCCGATCCGTGCGCTATATGTCAACAGGTTCGCCGCACAGAGCCAGAAGAAGATGCGGCACCTGATTGCGATCGCTGATTCGACGGAAATCAACGCGTTCGTCATCGACATAAAGGACGAGTTTGGACTCAACTGGCATTCCTCCGATCCGTTGCTGCAGCGCAACGAGGGGAAGATGAACAAGGTTGCCAACCTCCCGGCACTGGTCGACACGTTGCGCGCGCACGGCATTCTTCCCATCGCGCGAATGGTGATGTTCAAGGATTCAGTCGCCGCACGCAACAATCCGGACCACATCATTCTCAAGGCCGATGGAACTGCGTGGCGCGACAAGAAGGGCGTCACCTGGGTGAATCCGTATTCGCGCGCAATCTGGGACTACAACTTCCGCGTGGCCGATGAGGCGGTGAAGATGGGCTTCGGTGAAATCCAGTTCGACTACGTGCGCTTTCCCGAGCCTTACAAGTCGCTTCCGGCGCAGGTATTCCCCGAGGCCGCAGGTCGCAGCAAGCCCGACGCACTTCGGGAACTGCTGACGACGGCGCACGTGCGATACAACCGGATGGGTGTTCGTCTCACTGCCGACATCTTCGGCCTGGTCACCACCGTGCGCGGACCACTGGAAGTTGGCCAGGACTGGGAGAAGATTGCTCCCGTCGTGGACGTCGTGCTTCCGATGGTTTATCCGTCGCTGTATCCGCACGGCTCGTTCGGAATCCGCATCCCCAATGCGGAGCCCCAGAAGACAGTGTTCATAGCGATCACCAGCGCTCGGATGCGCGACGCGAAGCTCGGCATCGCTACGCCGGAGCACGTTCGTCCGTGGCTGCAGGCATTTACCCTTGGTGCGCCACGTTACGGACCGGCAGAAATCGAGGCGCAGAAGCAAGCAGTCTACGACGCGGGATACGACGGTTGGGTGCTGTGGAACCCAGGCTCAAATTACGACGAAATCGTTCCGGCTTTGGCAAAGACGTTCACGTCGCACAAAAAGTCTCCACCGCTGCCGTTGCCACGTGGCGCAACGCTCGACTAATTTTCGCAGGTAATGAAAACCGTTGTTACAATTGCCGGCATGCGCGGTGAACACTGCAAGCGCGCGCTCTTCACGGCGCTGACGCCAGTGGCTGGAATCACTTCTGCCGAAGTGAGCCTGGGGTGCATCACCGTCGAACACGACGGTACGGTCACCGAGCAGGATCTGCGCGATGCGATCGCAGTCACAGGCTACGTGATCACCGGGGTCGGAGAGGAGCGCCGATCTCTACCCGTGATGGATGGTTCATACCTTGCGCTCCACAAAGCCAGCTAACCCTTCCGGTCCAATCGCTCCGGTATGAGCGAATCGTCGCGCCGGTTCTGCGGTGCGGCACGAAGGTAAAAGTACATCCCTGCCACTCCGATGATCGCGAACGAGAACCACTGGATCGCGTAGCTTTTGTGCGGCCCCTCGTCGAGCGGCGGTGGTGGTATGCGCGGCGGCGTCTCTCCGTGCCCGAGTGAATCGCCATCCAGAACGATCACGAATGGATAGACAGGATATGGCACGCTCGATTTAATCGCATTGAGATTCACCCACCGAAACGCCCCGGGGCGATCGGGCAGTGCTGCCGACCCGGGAAACGGCTTGAACAGCGGACGTGCGTAGCCCGTGCCGCTCAGCGAATCTCCCTCGCGCCAGTGGCTGAGATCCGCCGTCAATCCATCGGGTGCGTACACCCAGCCGCGATTGACGAGCACGACGGTGTCCGTTCCGGCGATACGAAGTGGAGTGAGTATGTTGACGCCCGGCGAGCCGTCCCGGGTCCGGTCAGCGATTCTGATCTGGTGGTCATAATCGTATGCTCCATGCAGCATCACGCGGCGGTAGTGGAGCGCTGCGGAGTCGTGTGTGAGTCGCTCGACTGGTATCGCTGGGTTCGCGAGGCGCGAAACCACCTCTGCGTTTTGCGCGCGGCGCTGCGCCAGGCGTCGAAGCTGCCAGAATCCGAGCCACGTGGTGGTGGACACGAATCCAACCGCCAGCACTATCATTACGTAATCGCGAACACGTCGTCGTTGCATGATATATCGAAGGTAGCATGCGCCGCTGGCGACCGCTGGTCTCGACCGCAGCAACGCGAGCGCTTGTGGCGCCGTTGCCCGTTCAGAACAGGCGCATCTGTTCGCCAAGCATTTCGGGATCGACTGTTGCTACGCCGAACAGTTCCTGAACGTCACGCGCCGAGCGCGGAGCGTGACCGGCAAAATAGTTGCTCATGTAGCAGTATGCGTCGGTGATCGAAGGAGGGAACTGTTCGATGGATTCGACCCATTTCGTGAGCTCTCTGGTGCGGTCAACCTGAATGCGCGAGTGGTCGACGAGATTCCGGTTCGGCCCCATCCACCGTATATAGTGAAACGATGCAGTGGGACGAGCGCCGGCCTCGAGCATCCAGCGTCTGGGGATCCATGGACCGTCCACAAGGGCTACAGCAATGCCGTAGTCGCGCAGGAAGGCGAGAACACCGGGCGTCATCCACCCGCGCGCGCGAAATTCGATCGCGATTCGCACGTCCCGGGGAAGCCGCGGCACGAAGTTGACGAGGGCCGGGAGTTCTTCTGGTCCGAAGTCGGGACCCAACTGGACGAGGACCGCACCCAATTTCTCACGCAGCTCAGCTGCCCGCTCGAAGAAGAGCTGCGTGGTGCCGTCGCTGTCGCGCAGCCTCGCATCGTGCGTCACGCTTTGCGGGAACTTGAGCGCAAAGATGAAATCGGCAGGCGTGCGACCGTACCAGCCGCGCACCGTCGTCGCCGGCGGCACAGCGTAAAATGTCGAATCGACCTCTACGGTATTGAACGCCCTCGCGTACACAGGCAGATAGTCCGCCTGTCGCGTCTCATCCGGGTAGAACCCACCGGCCCATGCCGAATAGTTCCATCCTTGCGTTCCGATATGCAACGTTGGCGGCATGTAGTGAATCGGCAGTGTAAACGAATCGCTGTCAAGGTAAACAGCCTTGAGGTGGCACTTCCCTTGCTTTGACATGGTTAGCGGCGGCATAGTCATCAGCTATGGCCGCCAATTCTGGTGGAGGCACCATGGACGACAGGATCAAGGGAAGGAATCCCGACAATGGCGTGCAACGCGAACGCTCCACTGAGACCGGCGACGAAGTGGGCGAGGCCGCCGGCGGAATCTCAGGTGTAGTAGTGGGAGCAGCAATCGGCTCTATCGGTGGCCCTCTTGGCGCGGTAGTGGGTGGAATCGCCGGTGCGGTTGGCGGCTGGTGGGCTGGACGCGCGGTTGCGGATGCAGCGCAGGAATACAGTCAGGGCGACGACGCAGTGTATCGCAATCATTTCGAGAATTCGCCGGGCAGGCTCGCCGATCGCAACTATGAGGTCGTCAGTCCCGCGTACCAGGTGGGGCACATAGCGGCGCGCAATCCGGAATACCACGGCCGCACCTTTGAAGAAATCGAGCCCGATCTTCGACGTGGCTGGATAAGTGTTGCAACCAAGGCACACGGTGAGTGGGATTCCGTGCGGGGTTACGCCAGAGATGCCTACGACCGAAGTAAGAGCGCATCAGAGCGACAACGGCTCCGTGAGAAGGCCAACATTGCTGCGGAAGAAGCGGACAAGCGGCTTGATACCGAGAACAACCTCGATCTGATCTAAAGGCGTGTCCGGATGTGACGCGGTCGTACGGAGAAAGCACGAGAGGGAGCGGCAGGCGCCGCTCTCTCTCTTTCGTTCGACTGGAGCTCAAGATTCAGTCTTCCACGTCTCCGCCGCCTTCCACCCAGCCGCGGAAGCCACCGTTTAGCACCGACACGTGCTCGTAGCCAAGCTGTTTCAGCATTTCAGCGGCCTGCACCGCGCGCGTGCCGCCGGCGCAATAAACTACGACGTTCCCGTCGCGATTTAGCAGGGATGCTGCGTCGGCTTCCACTTCCGCGCGCGGAAGATGGACCGCGCCGGGTACGTGACCGAGATTCCATTCGTTCCGCTCGCGCACATCAAGGAAAACCGCGTCTTGGTGCTCGTGCTGCATGATGGCGTTTGCTGCATCTATTTCGACGACGCGCGCGCGCGCTTCCGCGACTGGGTCATGGCCATTCTCCGTCATCACTGCTCCACGGTCAGGGTTAGTGAGTCCGCGTCGAGCGTGGCGGCCGCGCCGAGCGGAATCGTCCATTGATCGGCGACATGCCCCATCGGAACACCAGCCAGGCACGGAATGTCGAGAGCATTGGCAAACTCCGCGAGGACGTCGTCGAGCGTTCGTGACAACCGCATGTCTCCTGGAGACTCGTCCGCCTCGCAGGAAGTGCAGTAGCCAAACGCGATTCCAGCGAGTCCGGAAAGCTCTCCCGCGAGACATAACTGAGTCAACATCCGGTCGATACGATAGAGCGCCTCATTGGTATCCTCAATCACGAGAATCGCGCCTTTCAGGTCCGGAAGATAAGGTGTTCCGGCGAGCGCGGATATGAGCGACAGGTTTCCTCCTGCCAGACGCCCCGTAGCCCTGCCGCTGCGTACAATCCGTGCGCTAGGCGCAGTTCCGCATGAGTCGGTACCGTCATGCAGCGCACGACGAAACGATTCACGCGCGAACGGGGTGAGTGGCGCTCGAGCGTTCGGAGAATGATACGACACGATCTCGCATGCGCATCCCACCGCGGCGTGCAGGGCCGAGATATCGGAGTAGCCCATCACTGGCTTTGGATGTCTGCGCATTGCATCGTAGTCCAGCTGGTCGAG
>JBDTIP010000187.1:0-8001 GCA_039936295.1 Gemmatimonadaceae bacterium | reverse complement strand
CGAAGATCGCCCGCTGATACTTCTGACCGCGTCCGGAGCTTCCGCGATAGTTCACGTTGAGAACAGCGTAACCATTCGCGGCGAATATCTGGCGCTCAAAGTTGAAGCTGTGCGCGTCCTGACCGTTTGGGCCACCATGTATGCGCAACAGCAACGGCATCTTTGTGCCGGTCGTGTAGTGATACGGGTACGTCAACAATCCGTGGACTTCGGTGCCGTCAGGTGTCCGGTATCCAACGTCTACAGTCTTCGCGAGATCGAGTTGCGCGAAAAGCGAATCGTTCTGATGCGTCAGCTGGCGCGTCGCATCGTCAGCCCATGAATACACTTCCTGCGCCTCGTCGTCACCGCCGGCGATACCCACGGTGCAGCTACCAGCGTGGGACATGCTACTCAGGACGATCGGCTTCTGAAGCAACTTCCGCGCGGTCCGATCGGCGATGCTGATAGAGATCGGATACGCCAGGCGGTCATCTTCCTCGAGCGCGACGATTGATTTGCCGTCTGCACTGAAATAAGGCGACGATACCGAACGATCCAGGCCGTCTGTGAGGATCACCGGCGCAGCGGAACCATCTGAAGGCACGATAGCGATGTGCCCCATCCCGTAGGCGTCCCACTTCTTTTCATCACCGACCACGAAAGCGATCCACTTGTTGTCGGGACTCCATGCGAGCCGTCCGCGCGTGCCGCGCGTCTTGAAATCGGTAACCTGCCGTTCGACGACACCGGGCCGCGCATCGGCAACGAATACCTGCGGCACGGGATCGCGGTCCGGTTCTGCATCGTGGTTGCTGATGAAGGCGATACGCATTCCATCGGGCGACCAGACTGGCGCCGATTCATCATGATCGCCGCGCGTAAGACGTTCGCTCCTTTTTGTGGCGATGTCAAAGAGAACGATGTGGGTGTGACGATTGCTCAACAGATAGCCCGCGACATCCTGTCTGAAGTGGTACCTGTCGATGACGATCGGTTTGGGCGGCTTGGGTTTGCCCGATGTCGCAGAATCACCTTGGGGTTCATCCGGGTCAGGGTCGGCAACGACGAGCGCGAGCGATTTGGAATCCGGCGCCCATTCGTAGTCCTGCAGTTTGCCTTTTACATCGGTGAGCTGAGTCGCCTCGCCGCCGCCTCGATTGAGAATCCAGACCTGACTCCCCTTGGCCTTGCCATGCCGCGACGAACTGAATGCGAGATACTTTCCATCCGGCGACCATTCCGGTGAGCTCTCCGATTCCTGACTCTCGGTGAGCTGGATATCCTTTCCTGAACCGTCGGCTACCACCATCCACACGTGGGTATTGTGTTTGTCGCCCTTGACGTCAACGGTATTGACGGTGTAGGCGACCCACTTGCCATCCGGAGAGCACTGCGGATCGCGTACATCGCGCAGTCGCGCAAGGTCGTCCAGGTTTACAGGACGGCGCGCTTGCGCATGCAGTGGCGGGCACAACGCCAGCATCGACAAGCCGGCGGCGAAAGAGAGTGCAAGCCGAGATCTCGATCGTTGCGCGCTGGTTACGCGCAGGTCAGAAGTCGTCTCTGGAAAATCAATTGATCGCATGCAATCCACTTGAAAAGCCCCCTTGGTAATCGAGCGAGTACCCGTCGCGCCCCGTATCCAAGCCGCGTCGACACTGCGAAAATCTACGTACTTTAGTGGAACTTCGCTGCGGCGACTGATGGTGCGTCAGAGCCTGATTCTGGCTGCCAGCGGCAAATCCGACGAGCTGTGCTACGCAATTGCGCGCACGCGCGTTCGGATGCTGGCGAGCTGGCGTATGCTCCAGATGCCGGCCAACGGACCCAGCGCCAGAACAGTGAATGCCCAGCGCCACGTAAGCAACTGAGACATCTGCGGCACGGTCTGAATCGTCACCATCGTCAGCAAAAAGCCGAGCGATGTCTGAATTGCGAGCGCGGTGCCAACGGCGTGGGAGGGAACTGCCTCAGTTACGAGCACCGAGAATTGAGCACTGTCGGCAATGACAAAGAAGCCCCACACGAGTGCGACAGGCACGACCAACCACAAGGTCATTCCGAATACGATTCCAATCAGCAGTGAGCACGCACCGCTCACGGCGAGCGCAAGTGTCACGAGCCATTCGCGCCCGCGTCTGTCGGATATCAATCCGCCCCAGATGCAACCCGCGCCACCGATCGCCAGCGCGGCGAACGACACGCCTGACGCGATGGAAGTCGCAGCCTCCGATGGCCCGCGCTGTGCAGCGATACTGGCTGCGATGAAAATGGGGAGCCACGTCCACATCGCGTACAGTTCCCACATGTGCCCGAGATATCCGCCGACCGCAAATTGAAACCGCGGCTCGCGTACGATATCGCCGACGAGGCTCCAGGAGAACGGCCGCGGCGGGAAGGGATACGGACCTTCGCGATACCACAAGCTTACGAGCACCGCTCCGAGCAGCGCCGCCGACGAAGCGGCGATGAGTACCTGTCGAATTCCTGCGCCTGGAATCGCGTGAACCAGGTAAGGGATTGCCTTCCCGACGGTCAACGCTGCGACGATTGACCCGATAGCAAGACCGCGTCGCGCCCGGAACCACGTCGAGATCATCTTCATCGCCGGCGGATACACGGCGGCGAGCGCAACGCCGGTAAGCAGTCGACAAAACAGCGCGGTGCGAAAGCCGGGAGCAAACAGAAGCAGCGCGTTCGCAAGGGCGCCTGAAATCGCGCCGATCGAGAATAGTCGCGCCGACGGAACCACGTCCACCACGTTGAGCGTCGCGAGAAGTGCTGTCCCGATCACGAATCCGAGCTGTACTATAGTAGTGAGCCAGCCCGACTGTGATTCACTTAGTGACCAGAGCACGCGGTACTGGACGGACACGGCGCTCGCGGCGAACCAGAGTGACATGCCAAGCAGTTCGGCGCACGCAAGCAGCGCCAGCATGCGCCAGCGCGATGGATGCGTATCGCCCACGGCCGGATCTTGCGGATTCATGTCTGACGAAACTTGCTGCGGGCGACTCCGTCCGCAACGCCCAATCTGTAAACGGCGACTATAGCCAGCCCTTCTCTCTGGCGATTCGCGCGGCTTCGATTCGAGTCGATGCTCCGAGTTTGGAAATCGCCTCCGACAAATAGTTCCTTACTGTGCCTTCCGACAGACTGAGTGCGGCCGCGATCTCGGCGCTCGTCTTTCCCTCGCCGGCGAAGCGCAATGCCTGTCGCTCGCGGTCGGTCAGCGGATCGGGTGCGCTCCACGCCTCGGCTGCGAGCTCCGCGTCGATCGCACGCAGGCCGGCATGGACTCGGCGTACCGCATTGGCGAGCATGTCCGGCGGGCTGTCCTTGAGCAGATAACCGCTAGCCCCAGCCTCCAGCGCGCGGCGCAGATAACCCCCTCGCGCGAACGTGGTGAGAATCACGACTCGCGTTGGAAGCTTGAGTCGCTGCAGCTCTGCGGCTACTTCGAGGCCTGTGAGGTGCGGCATCTCGATGTCGGTTAGCAACACATCGGGCCGATGGTCGAGTGCGAGCGAGACTGCCTCGCGACCGTCGTGCGCGCAGGCGACAACCTGCATGTCAGCTTCGGTCTCCAGCAACGCCGCGAGCGCGCCGAGCACCATGCCCTGATCTTCGGCGACGATGACACGGATCATGATGATAGCGTAGCGGTCGTCATGCTATGATCGCGAGCCGCGCGGGTGATTCACCCGTCGTTGAGAGCGCAACCATAGGCGGAAGTGTCACACGGATACGCGTTCCTGGTACGGAATCGAAGGTGATCGCTCCGCCAAGTGCAGTCACACGCTCGCGCATGCCCGTGATGCCGTTGCCATCGGGAGTGCTCTTGCCGCGGCCGTCATCTTCGATGGTGAGCGTGCGCACGTCATCGATACTCGAAAGAAGAATGTCGCAACGCCGGGCATGCGCGTGACGCACGATGTTGGTGACCGCCTCCCGGATGATGAGGGATAGAACAGCCTCTTCCGCGGGTGAGAGTGGGACCGGATCGACATTGGCGTGCATGTCGATGCTCGCTGCCTGGAGCATCGACTCAACGCTGGAAAGCTGGCTCACTATGCCGGCGTCGCGATATCCGGCGACAGCGGACCTCACTTCCGTGAGTGCCTCACGCGAAATGCGTTCGACGTCGCGGATCTCGATTGCGGCGCGGGCGGGATCACGATCAGCCAGTCGTGACGCGAGCGATGCCTTAAGCGTAATGAGAGATAGTGTGTGACCGAGCAGATCGTGCAGATCTCTCGCGATCCGTTCGCGTTCCGCGAGCTTCGCCAGATGTTCGATCTCCTCGTTGGCGTGGCGCAGTTTTGCGTTGATCGCGCGAACACTCGCAAAATGCGACGTGCTGAATGCTACTACGATACTCACCGCGACCTGCCATATCCAGACGCCGCTCGGTATGTGCAGCTGAACCGCTTCCAGCAATGCGGCTGCGACCAGGAGAGCGACCACCTGAGCGGCGCGACGTGGTGGGCGGATCACTCCCGCGAACGATGCGGCGTAGACAGTGAATACTGGCGCGCCCGGGTTGGTCGGAGTGAGCAGCATTCCAAGCGTCGCGATGATCGCGATGATCCAGTACTTCTCTGTCCATCCCACGCACCAGTATCCGCGGAAGTACAGCGGTAGAAAGACGACCGTTGCGGTGATGGTTGCCGCCCACTGGGCAGCACTGGCGTGCGTCAGTACCGGCCAGATAAACAATCCGGGAAGGTAGATGAGCCACGCGAGCGGCGACCAGCCGATCTCTGGATCTGGCGGGAATATCCGCAAGCGCGACAATCGCATCATGCGCACGTTTGGTCAGCCGTACGTCTTGCCCTCATCGCGACGGTATGCGATGAGCGCGATGATTGTAAAGAGGACGCCGAATCCAATGAGTGCAGCGATGTGTCCCAAAGCATGTGACGCGGGCTCGAGGCCTACTGCATCGAGCGCGAGTCTTCCCAGGTGGTATGGTGGAAGCGCTACCGCAAACCGCTGCAGAAATCTGGGGAGCATCTCCGCAGGAATGAAGAGGCCCGACAGAAATGCCATGGGAAGGTACAGGATATTGACCACTGCGGCAGCCGAGTTGGGGCCGGCGAGATACCCGATAGCGAGCCCCATCGCGCAGAATGGCACCGCGCCGAGTGTTTCGACTGTAATGAGCGCGATCCAGTGCCCGGCGGACATTCTGACATGGCCGAACAACGCACCAATCGCGCACATGAGGAGCATGAGGATCAAGCCGATCGCGAGCGTGGTCAGATACTTTGCCGCAAAGTAGGCTGACAACGGCATAGGGCTCGCCTTCTTGACTGCCAGCCAGCCCTGGCCTCGTTCTACTGCGACACCGACACCGAGTGCAAAGAGCGCGATGCCGATTACGCCAAAGGCCCCGTAAGTCGCGAGCAGGTACGTGGCCGCGGTGTTTGAGCCGCGAGGCCCGTACTGCATCACGAGCCCGAACAGAACGTAAAACATGATCGGGAATCCGATCGTCGGAAGCATGAAGGCGGGGATGCGCAACTGCTTGATGAGCTCGTACTTCGCTTCGGTGCGATAAACGCGGAACGGCGACGAGACAGCTGGTGCGGCAACTACGTCGTTGCCGGGCGCAACTATTGTACTGGCGGCGGTCATGCGGCCTCCCTTGCGTGCGTGAGTGCCAGAAACGCTTCTTCCAGCTGAATGCCCGAAACTTCCAGGTTCGAGAGTGTGGCGTCGTTCCACAACAACTCGCGCGTGACACTCTCGGCGTTTGTGACGACTAGCTCAGCATTGCCGCGATCGAAGCTCACTGTCGTGACGCCAGGAATGGCGCGCAGATCGGTTTCGCTGAGCGTGGTGGTGCAGCGTATTTTGCGACCTGACACATGTTGCTTGATTTCCGTTGGCGTCCCGTCGGCGATGATGGATCCGTGATCGATGACGACGATGCGATTTGCGAGCGCGTCGGCCTCTTCCAGGTAGTGCGTCGTCAACAGAACAGTCCGGCCTCGTGCTACGAATTCGCGGATCTGCTCCCAGAAGCTGCGCCGAGCTTCAACGTCGAAGCCGAGCGTGGGCTCGTCGAGAAAGAGAATTTGCGGATTACCGCAGATTGCGAGCGCAAAGAGCACGCGTTGCCTCTGGCCGCCTGACAGATCGCCGAATTTGACGCCTTCCAGACCCTGGAGACCAGCCGCGGCGAATACATCGTTCGCGGTCATCGGCGACGGATAGTAACTGCGGAACTGGTCTATGTGTTCGCGCACGCGCAGCGTTTCCGGAACCTTGCCGACCTGCAGCATCGCACCGATCCGGCTTCGCGACGCCGTGTGGCGCGGATCGTTTCCGAACAGTGTTACCGTGCCAGATGTTGGAGCTGCGAGACCGAGCATCAACTTCACCATCGTAGTCTTGCCGGCTCCGTTTGGGCCGAGCAGCGCAGTGACGCCGCCCGGGCCGATGTCGAGGGAGACATCGCGCAATGCAATCTTGTCGCCATAATTCTTCGACACCGTCGTGAGACGGACGGGAGGATGTTCGGCGTTCATCGTACACTCACTTCATCGATATCGAGCTTGAACGGACCTGGCTCGGGACCAGCGGTGAACGCGATGCCCATGATGTCGTGGCCATCGATCCCGTCGAAGGCGGCGAACGGGAAAGCGTATTCCTTCCAAGCTGCGCCAGCAACGAAATCGACTTCGAGCGGCATGTAACCCCTGTTCTGGGCGAAGACCATTACGTGATACGTCTTGCCGTCACCCTTCGCCCAGAAATGGAGCGCTTTCGCGGCGGAGAGATTGGCTGGTGCCATTGGCTGCGCACCCGGCATGTACATCGGGCCGGCCCACGCATATGGAAGCCCCGGTGCAACATTGCCCACTGTTTCGAGCGATTTCGCGGTGCCGTTCGCGCCGCCATCGACCACTTTCATCGTTGCCGTAGATTTACCGCCGGCGCGTTCGTCCGTGCTCACTACCCAACCGAATCCACTTGACGCCTTGAGCGTACCGTCGTCGAAATTACTGATGAGACCAGGAGTGCCTTGCGCTGTCGGAGCGGTAGTGGTCGCAGCGCCGGCGCGCGCGCGATTGACCCTGACGCCGTCCTTCCAGATACCGGCGATCGCGCGCGTTGCAGTAATGTCGGATGTCGGGTCGCCGTTCACGAGCAGCAGGTCGGCACGCTTGCCTGACGTTATCGTTCCACGGTCGGTGAGCGAGAACAGGCGCGCTGGTGTACTCGTTGCTGCTGCGAGTGCCTGCGCTGGTGTGAGGCCCGCGTGCACCAGCAGCTCCAGCTCCCGGTGCAGTGCGAGGCCGTGCGCGGTACCTGGATTACCAGCGTCGGTGCCAGCCAGTATCGGTACGTGTGCGGCGATCAGCTGCTTCACCGCAGCTTCCGCATAGGCGTAGTTGAGCGTGGAGCCCGCGTGCTTCGGGAATCGGGCGTTGATTGTAGTCCGGCTGGACGCAGAGACGTACGAAGACAGTCGCGGATCACTGGCAAGCTCGGCGACACCGGACGAATCCGCGATGCTCTTGAGTACTGTGAGCGTCGGCACGACGAAAGCATGGTGAGCAGCAACGAAGCGGCCGAAGTCTGGAGCCGGTGGCAAATCTATAAATAGATGCTCCAGTCCATCAACGCCAACTTCGATTGCCATGCGAGCTTCGGCCTGAGTACCGATGTGCGCGACGGCAAGCTTGCCACGCGCGTGCGCAGCCTTGACAATCGCTGCGACGATATCTCGCGACAGCGTCGGAATGTGCGCGCCGTATTCGGAACCATCTTCGATGATGATCTTGATGTAGTCCGATCCTTCGGCGATGCGTGCATCCACCCACACCTGCGCCTGGTCGGGCGATGTGAGCGTTGGGACGACAACGCCGTACTCGGTACCGTGTCCTTTCGGAGCAGTTGCGAGAATGCCAGCCGAGTAGAGATCCGCGCGGTCTGTGACGTTGCCTTTCTTTTGTTCCGCGCGCATGGTCGCCGCGAAGTTGGGATCGGTGAACATGTCGAGCTCAG
>JBDTIP010000186.1:0-4963 GCA_039936295.1 Gemmatimonadaceae bacterium | reverse complement strand
GGCGATGCGAGGGTGGTTGTATCGCCGCACGTTCGCGGCAACATTGCCACGGGAAACACCGTTTCCCTCTCGCTGCAACACTACTGGAGCCTCTCGAACCCTGTCGCGCGTCGGCTGTATCGGCTGTTGGCGACGGCCAGGGCCCAGGATATGGTTACATGGCGAGTCTCACTCGATCGGCTGGCTTCGCAATTGCCTCTCACTCAGCGGTATCCATCTCATCTGCAGAGAGTCCTTCAACCAGCCCACGAGATGCTGATCGCCGCGGGCCTTTTGAGAGACGTTTCATTTCACCGGCTCGACAGGGACTGGCACGTTGATTACGTCCTTGCAACACGGAACACTATAGCCCCGTAGTTTTAACACCTATATGCGTAAACCTCGCGTCCTCCATATCGCCCTTCTTGGGCTTGTCACGCTCCCGCTCATCGCGGGCGCCTTTGTCTATCAGCAACACGAAAACGTCGCCAGCGCTCAACTGCTCGATGAAGTGCTGAGGATCACGGCATCCCGCTACGTCGACAGCGTGGGTGCCAATTCGCTCTACGAGAAGGCGGCGGCGGGTCTCGTCAAGGAGCTCAACGATCCTTACTCGGTGCTCTTCACGGCCAAGGAATTCGACCAGTTCAGCCAGCAGACTGGCGGCGAGTACGGCGGCATCGGCATGGAGATCGCCCCGACCAACGGCTTGGTCACCGTGCAGCGCGTTTTCCCACACACTCCGGCATCGGCCGGCGGCGTGATGGAAGGTGATCGCATTCTCCAGATCGACACCGCCAACGCGCGCGGCTGGACCACGACTCAGGTATCCGACAAGCTCAAGGGCGACGTCGGCACCACGGTGACCGTCAAGTTCGGCCGTATGGGAGTCACCGAGCCGATTCCGATGAAGTTCACGCGCGCCAAGGTGCACATACCTGCGGTTCCCTACACGCTTGTGTTCGGCAACGTCGGCTACATCCCGCTGCAGCAATTCAACCAGACCGCAACCCAGGAAGTGAGCGACGCAATCACACAGGTCGTCAAGGCTGGCGCAACGCGGCTCGTCTTCGACGAGCGTGGGAATCCGGGCGGATTCCTGGACCAGGCGATCTCCACGAGCAATCTCTTCCTCACACCGGGCAAGTCGATCCTGAGCGTTCGCGGGCGCACGGGTGAGGTGCAGGCGTACAGCGCGACGGACAAGCCACAGCTTCCCAACATGCCGATGGTCGTGCTGCTCGACGGGCGCACGGCGTCAGCATCGGAGATCGTTGCGGGCTCGCTGCAGGATCACGACCGCGCGCTGATCATGGGCACGACGTCGTTCGGAAAGGGACTGGTGCAGAGTCTCTTCAAGCTCGACGGTGGTTACGCGCTCAAGATGACGACGGCGAAGTGGTACACGCCGAGTGGCCGATCCATTCAAAGGGAGCGCAAGTTGCTGCCCGATGGTGAACTCGTCGAGGTAACGCCGGACTCCATGGAGACCGACTCGGCGCGTCGCGCACGTCCGCAGTACAAGAGCGACGATGGTCGCATCGTGTACGGCGGCGGCGGTATCACTCCGGACATCGTCGTCAAGCCGGACACGCTGAGCACTCCAGAGCAGAAGCTGTTGCAGAGCCTGGGACCCAAGTCGCAGATCTTTGCGCAGGAGCTTCAGGATTATGCTGCAACGTTGAAGAGCAAAGTACAGATTGGTTTCACAGTGACGCCGCAAATGCGCACTGCATTCATCGAGCGGCTGCGCACCAAGGGTGTGATCGTGGATTCCGCGCTGCTGGCCAAGGGCGCAGGCACCGAGCTCGACCGTCTGATCGGCGTGCGCATTTCTTCAATGGCGTTCGGCGATTCGGCGACCAAGCGCAAGTATCTGAGTGACGACAACCAGCTCCAGAAGGCGATCGAGGTATTGAAGGGTGTGCAGAATCAGAAAGGCCTCTTCGCACTCGCTTCACGGACGCAGGGCGTTGCGTCGGCGCGGTAACGCGCCGTGACCGTGGACACCGTGGTCGGCGCGGTCGGCGCGGTCGAAGTGAAGGCCGCGCCTCGCCATCCGATGAGCTTGTCAATTCTGGCATTCCTGGCGATGGTGTACACACTGTACTTCGGTCGCGCATTCTTCATCCCGATCTTCTTCGCCTTCGAGCTCAATTTTCTGTTGAGCCCGGCGATCAGGTGGACGCGCCGAGTGTTGCACGTACCGGCGCCGCTGACTTCGGCAATACTGATCCTTGGGCTCGCCGGTGGATTGGGCTACGGCCTCTACTCGCTCGCCGCACCGGCGCAGGGTTGGCTCACATCAGCGCCGACGACTCTCGCACGTGCTGGCGACAAGCTGCACAAGATAATGAAGCCGGTGGAGCAAGTATCGCGCACCGCCGACCAGATGGACAAGGTGACCAGCGTGGGCGGCGGCGCGCCGGTGCGCACGGTAGTCGTCGCGGGCCCCAGCATGGGCTCGCGCTTCTTCGGCACCACGCAGAGCATCGTCGGCGCGCTGCTGGAAGTGCTCGTGCTCACATTCTTTCTGCTGGCTGCCGGTGATCTATTCCTGCAAAAGACGATCAAACTCAGCGCGCGACGAGAAAGCCAAGAGACGGCCGTCGAGATCGCGCGCGAGGTTGAGTCTTCGATATCACGCTATCTCGTGACGTCTGCGTTCCTCAACCTCATCGAGGGCGCCGTATTCACAGCGATCATGTATGCGCTCCACATGCCCAACCCGTTCCTGTGGGGCGCGCTCGTCACCTGTCTCGAGTTCATACCGTACGTCGGCGCGATCACGCTGATCGCGATCCTTACAATAGCTTCGCTAACGGTGTTCGACTCGGTCGGTCACGCGCTCCTCATACCTGGTGCGTTCGTCGCGCTCAACCTGATCCAGGGAAATCTCGTCGGTCCCATGGTCATGGGACATCGACTGTCTCTGAATCCGGTTGCAATTTTCATCGGCGTTGCGTTCTGGTGGGAGCTCTGGGGCATAGCCGGCGCGTTTATCGCGGTCCCGATGCTCGCATCGCTCAAGATCGTCTGCGATCACGTCGATTGGCTTGACGGCATTGGAGAGTTCCTCGGTCAGCGCGACGAGCAGGAGCGCCGCACCGCAGTCCGTACCACGACAACAGCCACCGATGCCACCCCACGACACTCCTGACACATTCACCGGATTTCGTCCTGCAGCAGTGACGTTCCTGCGCGCGCTTGCGCGCAATAACAAACGTGAGTGGTTCGAAGCCAATCGCGAGCGCTACGAGACGGAAGTAAAGCGCCCACTCCAAGTCCTTGTCGAGGAAATCGATGCGCGACTTGGCGAAGTCGCGCCAGAAATAGTCGGCAATCCCAAGCGATCGATATTTCGCATCTATCGCGACGTGCGGTTTTCCAAGGACAAGTCACCGTACAAGGCCAACGCGGCGGCGTGGTTCTATCATCGCGACGCTGGTCACGCGGTCGGTACGGCCGCCGTGCATGGCGGCGCGGGATTCTACTTCCAGATCGCACCCAAGGAATGCATCGTCGCAGGCGGGATCTGGATGCCGCCGCCGGAAGCTCTCAAGACGTTGCGGCAGGCGATCGCGAACGATCATGAAGAGCTCCGCTCGATCCTGCAACAGCCCGCGTTCCGGCGGGCTTTTGGCACACTGAGCGACGAGGCTGTGCTCAAGCGCACGCCGCGCGCATTCGATCCGGATCATCCGGCGGCGGATCTGCTACGATACAAATCCTTTACCGTGAGCGGCGACCTTACTGAAGCCGAGATCCTGAGCCCGAAGCTGCCAGACATCGTAGCGAAGAAGTTTGGGACGATGCTGCCGTTGATACGTTGGCTCAATCGTGTGCTCGGACTTCCGCCGCATAGCCGGCGCTGATGCTGGAATGAGCGCGCCAACGCTGCCGAGCGCGCATGCGGTGCACAACAGGGCACGTGAGCTGGTGCTGGAGTACGGCTGGAACTCGACCGCGTATCAGATACTCAACCCAGGGTTTGAGCTGTGGTTTTCCAGGCTGCACCCCGCCGTGGTTGGTTACGTGCGCGCTGGCGGCCGATGGGTAGTTGGCGGAGCGCCGGTTGCCGCGGATGCGAAGCTACGGGATGTTGCTGACGAGTTCGAGCGGGACGCAGCGGCGCATCATGCCGGCGTCGTTTACTTCGGCGCCGAAGAACGAATTGAAAGCCTGTACCGCGGAACAACGACCCATAGCGCCATACTGCTTGGCGCGCAGCCGGCGTGGAATCCCGATCAATGGACCGGCATAATTGCTTCGCACGCATCGCTGCGCGCGCAGTTGAATCGCGCGCGCAACAAGCATGTGAGCGTCGCGTTGTGGCCGTCGGAGCGCGCCGAGCACAATCCTGAACTGAAGAACTTGCTCAAGGAGTGGCTCGGAACGCGCGGTCTGCCGCCGCTTCACTTTCTTGTGGAGCCAGAGACACTCGGCAAGCTTCAGGACCGGCGAGTCTTTGTTGCGACGCGTGAGGATGTACCTGTTGGTTTTCTGGTCGCGTCTCCAATTCCGGCACGGAATGGTTGGCTGACTGAGCAGTTCGTGCGCGGTCACAATGCGCCGAACGGGACTGCGGAGATGATGATCGATTCAGCAGTCTGCTGGGTCGCGACACAGCAGGCGGGTTACGTGACGCTGGGACTGGCTCCGTTATCGTCGCGAGCTGGAGCGATGGTGAGTCAGTCTTTTCTGATTCGACTTGGCTTCAAGTGGGTCAGGGCGCACGGAAGACGGTTTTATAACTTTGCGGGTCTGGATACGTTCAAGGCGAAGTTCTGTCCTGACCGGTGGGAGGCGGTATATGCGATTTCGAATGAGCATCGGTTCTCGATCCGTAGCCTGTATGCCATCGCGTCAGCGTTTACACAGGGACGACCGTTCCGTACGGTAGCGCATGGATTGGCGCAGGCTGGCAGGCAGGAGATGGCGTGGTTGCAGCATCACGGGTGAGATCGTACGCTCGTTCGGCTGG
>JBDTIP010000185.1:0-5948 GCA_039936295.1 Gemmatimonadaceae bacterium | reverse complement strand
CCGGCGGTGATCGCAGCCTGGAAGCATCGCACGCTTCCGGATGACTCCGTGCGGGTGAGCAACACGCGGGGGCGACTCGCGTACGCGATGACGGGACCTAACACGCGCACGACGCAGATCTACATCGACCTCGTGGACAATACCAGGCTGGACCGACAGGGTTTCTCCCCGTTCGCCGAGGTGACGAACGGAATGGACGCGGTGCTGCGCATATATTCTGGATACGGCGAGCACGCCGGCGGCGGCGTCCGCGCCGGCAAACAGGGGTTGATCGAATCAGGCGGCAATGCGTACCTGATCCACACCTTTCCCAAGCTTGACTACATCAAGCGTGCAGTAATAGTGAGCACCACGCCGGACTGACCATCGCCTCTGATCGGCCATTACTGCGTCGGCGGTTCAGCGCTTCACGCGCGGCGTCGGCGCCCAGACTGCTGTGTCCACGGCACTCGCCGGTCCTATCTTTCCTTCAACCGATTTCATCAGCACCTGGGGATCGTACACCTCGCCATTCTTGATTACGAGCCGCGGCAGGCGAACGCGACGGATATCGGCGAGCGGATTACCGCGCACGATTACCAGGTCGGCCCACTTGCCGGTTTCGATCGAGCCCAGCCGATCGCCAACGCCTATCGCGCGCGCGCTGTTGATCGTCGCGATGCGCAGCACGGCCGCGTTGGGAATCCCCGAGAGTGACAGCGACAGCAGCTCCCGATTCACAGCAAACGGAGTGAAGAACTCGCCCCAGCTGGGGTGGTCCGTGCCGAGCGTAATGAGATCACCACCACCGGCGTCGTAGAACGCCTTCACTTCCTTGCGCTTGGTCCAGTAGATGTTCTCGAACTGCTGATTAACGGGGCGTGGCGGCCTCGCCTGGATGACCGCGCGCATGTAGGGCGTCAGGAAGCGCTCTTCATCGGTGTAGTACGTGTAGACCGCGGGATCCTTCTTCCCGAAGTAACCGTACGCACTGAGCGTCGCGTCATAGTAAACGTGCTGCGTCTTGAACAGCGCTGCGATCTTCCTGAACGCCGGCGTGTCGAACGTCATGTGTTCGTACGACGCGTACGCGGAGCGGTCGGGAGTGAAGGCATCGCCCCCCATGAAATGTTCAACCCTGTCTATTCCCATCAGGATCGCGTCACGCGGATTGACCGTGTTACCGAAACCGGAATCGAGGTGGCCCGTCACGGTGAGTCCGTGCCTGTGCGCTCGATCGATAAGCGCCTTGAGCTGATACGGCTTGATCCCCTTCGCCTTGAATCCGCGCACGCCCATCTCCGCCCAGTGATCAACCTCGGCGTAGATCGAATCGACCGAGATGTTGCGGTCCCAGCCCGGCCGCGCGGTGCCGAAATACGGTCCGGAGTTGAGCAACCGCGGTCCTGGCTCGAGTCCGCGATCGATGCGGATGCGGAGCGCGCGCATCGAATCCGGGTTCATCTCGCCCGCGGGCCAGGTAGAGGTCACCCCATTGGCGAGGAAGAGTGAAGGATAGGCCGTCGTCTCGTCCTTGCGGCCAGCGTTGAACAGATCCATCGCGTAATGCGCGTGCAGATCGAACAGCCCCGGTATCACGGTCTCCGTATCGGCAAGCACGACATGCTCGGCGCTCGAATCCGCGATGGATAGATCACCGCCCATGCGCAGGAGCTTGCCGGCGCGGATGAGAATGCCGGGATTCCGAACCCGCTGATTGCCAGTCGATGCGAACATCCATCCGCCGGTGACCAGCACGTCGTGTGGGCCCGGACGAGACATTGATTGCGACGACTGTTGTGCCTGCACCGGCGCGACAGCGAACAGTGCAACGGTGACCAGTGCAACAGTGAACGGCGCGAATGCGGCGGTGATTCTCTTCATATGCCAACCCTGTGCGAGAAAGCTGCGCGGCTAGTGTAGCGGAGACTGGAGGCGGTGTCAACACGCGGCCGCGATGTGCGGCCGCGACTTGCGGTTACGCGGGGATGGACGGTATGGATAGATCGTGCTGGGAAACCGTCCAGGCCGGATTCGCGACCGCGACTGCTGCGGCGAACCCATCGGGTGCGAGAAGTTGGCAGACAGTGGTATCAGGATCAGGCGTCGCTGCTTCCCAGACGCTCGCGCCACGCGCCTTGACGCGAGCTTCGGCGCGCGTCCACGCTTCGATGAATCGCAGGTCGCGTTGGTCGTCGCTGAGAATCCGGCCAATCTCCTCGTGAGTGAAGAAGCGACGGAGGATCGTCTCCGCATTTGGCACTGCACGCTGCTGCTCGATGTCCACGCCGATGGCGGCGACGCCGGTGAGTGCTATCATCGACAAGTTCTGCGAGTGCGAGATGGAGAAGTGCAGCGCGGGATCGTTGCGAAACAGAGGCTTTCCTTTCTCTGTGTAGAAGATGTCGATCTTGTCGGAAGTTATTTTGAGGAGCGCAGCCAGGATTCTGCGTGCAGCCTGACGAACCGTTGCGCCGTCGCCGCTGTCCAGGGTGTAGACGCGCACCTCGTCCGGGAGCAATGGCTCAATGGAGACTCGCGGGGCGTCACTCGACGAATCATTCAAGCTCGATCAACTCCACGGCGACGGTGCCGTCGTCAACGGTCATCACCGCAACACTCGGCGCCAGGTCGAACCTTCGTGCGCCAGCCGCACCGGGGTTCACCGTCATCCTGCCCGCCGATTCGAAAATGAGCTGGCGATGCGTGTGACCATAGATGATGACGTCCGCGTTCGGGTAGGCCGTGAGGAGTTGCTCAGGCTTGGGACGGCCGAGCTCGCTGCCGTGGCTCATATGGAGACTTACGTTCTCGAACGCATGTTCGAAAGATAATGGCAACTCAGGATCGCCCGGGGCGTCACAGTTGCCGGCCACTGCGTGGACGGGGGCGATCAGCCGTAGCTCGGGGAGGATGTCGACGCCACAGACATCGCCTGCGTGCAGAATGAGATCGACGCCAGCGAAGGCTGCGTGGACGCCGGGCCGAAGGAGGCCATGTGTGTCAGAGATAAGTCCAATCCGGATCACGTTGGTGTCTGAGGCGGAGGTATAGTCGTAAGGTAGACGGGACGACAGTCCGACGAGAAGTTCGCCGCACGAATCACCCATGTCCGCCTGTCATCTAAATTGTGGGCATGTCCATGCTGAGACTCGCGCTCGCGCTCGGTATTCGCTCAATGCGACATCCCACGCTCTCTGTGGATCTCGTGCGCGTGAGCTGGCGTTTTCGCAACAGGCGCTGGTATTTGCGACCACCTTTCCTGCCAGTCCCCGATCGCGACTACGTGCGTTGGAGAATGGACACGGCGTATGGATCGCCGGACGCGATCCCGCCGGTGCGCGACGCCGAGCGATATGTGCGATGGGCCGCGAGGAAGTGATCGTGCATGGCGCGGTCGAAGGTCGCGCCCAAGGCAGCATCGAAGATCGCATCAAGGAGCGCGCAAGCGCGCTTGGCTTCGACCTCGTGGGAATCGCGACGCTTGGCACTGTCGAGAGCGCCGGGCATTTCGACGAGTGGATCGCCGCGGGGTACGCGGGTGAGATGGGCTACCTAGAGCGAGCTGCTGAGAAGCGGCATGATACGCGGCTGCCGTTCGAGGGTGTGCGGAGCGCGGTGGTGGTTGCAATGAACTACGGCGGTACCCAACCACCGGGCCCTGTCGCTCGATACGCGCGCGGCGATGATTACCACGACGTGATGGTCGATCGCCTGAACGAGTTGCGAGATTGGATCGAAGGCGAAGTTGGTCATGCAGTGCGCGCGAAGCCTTACGTCGATACGGGCCCGATACTCGAGCGCGATCTCGCGCGTCGAGCTGGCCTGGGCTGGATTGGCAAGAGCACCAATCTCATCAATCCGGAGCTCGGCTCGTTCTTCTTTCTGGGTGAGCTGTTGCTCGATCTCGATCTGCGCGCGGACGATCCGTTCGAGATGGATCGCTGCGGGAGCTGCACGCGCTGCCTCGATGCATGTCCCACCAACGCGTTCGTCGCGCCACGCGTGCTTGACGCAACAAAGTGCATCTCGTATCAGACGATCGAGCAGAAGGGGCCGATCGCCGAGACGCTACGCGAGGCGATCGGCGAGCATCTGTATGGATGCGACGTGTGCCAGGACGTGTGTCCGTGGAACGTTAAGTTCTCGAGGGACGCGACGGAGAGTGCGTACGCGCCACGTGAGTTCATTGCCGGGAAAAATGCGCACACATTGGCTGACGACGTTCTCGCGATGGACGACGAGATGTTTAGGACGGTGTTCAAGAAGTCGGCGATCAAACGAGCTAAACGAGGTGGACTGGCGCGGAATGCAGAGGTGGTGCTCCGGAACGCACGCAACTAGCGTACGTCTGCCTCTGCCCATACCCGACAATCGGAGCCATGCATAAGCACGTCACTCGGATGATCGTATTCGCAGCGCTCCTCGGATGCCGACGCCAGGCGACTGTAGCTCTGACGCCTGCATCCGCGGCTTTGACGATGGACGACATGGCGATTGTGTACACGCCAGACAACGGAGCCGGCTGGAGTGGATATCACAGCGACGGAACGCCGCGCGGTGATTCTACAGCTCGTATTGCCTCGGTCGGTATGTACCAGGCGGAGGGCGGTGACACGAAACTCGGCATCCGTCTAACCCGTGCGGCGTACGCCCGCGGGCTTCACGATCCGAATTTCTATTCCGATTTCGTCGTACTGATGAACTTCGTGCGGCGGCCGGCCGACGCGCAAGCTGCCTGTGCCGATGCACTTCGGCGCTGGAATGCCGATGCACGATTTCACAGGCTATGCGATGCGCAGCGCTCCTCTTCGCATTGATGAGGAGTTGTCGGTGCCGTGTAACAGCTAATGTTGGCGTTGACCGCTTCGTCGCAGACTGCCGCAAGTCATCGCGTAGGGTTGCTTCGCGCTAGCCACAAACGGGAGAGGGGCGTCACTCACGCCTGAATCCATCGCATTTCGTGGCGGTGAATACAACTGCACCCACTCAGCCCCTTCCGCCGTTGCGCCGGGTCTTGTGGCGGTGCCTCGGCAGCCAAGTCATCGCGTACGTGGCGCCGATGCGTCTCATCCTTTCACTTGTGTGCCAGAACGTCGGCAGCGAACCGTTACGGCCGCTCCAAGATCCGCAGTGGACTAAGTCTTCGACTGCCGGCGTGTACTGTGCCCTGTTGCCAGCGGAATCAAAAAAAATGGGTACACCGGCACACCGCCCAGGACGTGTGTTCGTAGAATGTGAAGTTTTCAAGGGAGCTTCTGGTTGCGTCACCGTTCGCGGCGCGTGAGGTGATCGCGGAGAAGAACGCGCGAACGCTTGCGGCGGAGATACTAGCGATGTCGCAGCACGAGTTCAGCGCAGCATTCCGTAAATCGCCGATGAGGCGCGCGAAGTTGGAGGGATTGCAGCGCAATGCAGCAGTCTTAATCGAAAACGTCGACGGCGCACTCCGCAACAGCTTGGTCGCGTCGCACCGTTGGCCCCGTCCACAAGCTTGGCCGCTACTATTTCGCGCCATTTGGCGCTACCATTTCGCGCTATTTGATGCTATTATTTCGCACGAAGATGCCCGGCCGATCCCGTGGTTAGTCCTCCTACTCACGCCCTGGTAGCAACGATGAACACCTCCCATCCGTCCCGTCCGTATGTGCCACGCGTGATTGACGCAGAACTGGCCAATCTGCTCGCGGGCGTTGGCGCCGTGCTGCTCCAAGGGGCGAAAGCGGTTGGAAAGACAGCGTCAGCGCAGCGGCACGCCAAGCGAACGGTGCGGCTTGACCGAGACGCGATGGCTACGGTCGTCCGTGCCGATCCAGCGGCAGCGATTCGTGAGCCCTTCCCGGTCTTTTTCGACGAGTGGCAGCATGTCCCTGCCATTCTCGACGAGGTCAGAATCCGCATCGACGACGACCCGCGACCCGGGATTGCGATTCTCGCCGGATCGGCTGCTCCCCCGAAAAAGGCTCGCC
>JBDTIP010000184.1:0-11710 GCA_039936295.1 Gemmatimonadaceae bacterium | reverse complement strand
TGGACGACGTGATCGTGTTCCATCCGCTGTCACGCGCCCATATCCGGTCGATCGTTGACATCGTGCTTGCAGATGTGCAGAAGCGCCTGGTGGACGAGGAGCTGGTTCTCCGGCTCACTGAAGCGGCTGCGGACTTCCTGGTCAACCACGGCTACGATGACAAGTTCGGAGCGCGTCCGCTCAAGCGCGCGTTGCAGCGGTACATCGAGGATCCGCTGTCGGAGAAAATTCTCATGGCAGAGTTCGCGAAGGGAGACGAAGTCGAAGTCGACGTCGCACCCGACGGCGCGAAGCTCGAGTTCCGGGTCATGACCAAGGCCAGCGCAGTGTAGCTGACGGACACATGAAGGACAAAAAAGGCGGGTGAGGCTTGATGCCTCACCCGCCTTTTTCGTGTCAGCTCACCCGTGCACCGGGTGTGCCTGACGGTTACCTGCGTCGACGCCTGACTAGTGGGGCAAGGCCGATTATACCAGTTGCGAGCAGTGCGACAGAGCTCGGCTCGGGAACAGTACTCGTGTCGGGCGCGCGGTACGTCGTCTCTTCGGACAGTCCGTGGGCTGCTGGTGGGTTGCCGTCAGGCGCCGGGTTGGACGGCGGGTTGCCAGCCGTTGCCGGGTTGGACGGCGGGTTGCCAGCCGTTGCCGGGTCGGACGGCGGATTCGTCGTGGTCGTCGTCTTGGGGGGCGGTCCGGCATCAGGCGGCGTCGGTGTCCCATTGTCCGGCGGTGTGCCGGCGGTGGTCGGGCCCGACGATGTATTGGGCGTCGAGTTCCCGTTCGGACTCGGACTCGGACCTGGGGTGGTCAGTGTCTGCGTTCCGGTGTCGTGGAACGAGAAGGCGGGTTGGGAAGATCCGCTGTGTGAGGAGTGCGCGAAGGCCATGAAGAGGCCCGCTCCCACGGCGGCGCCAGTGCCAGCGAGCCACTCACCGCGGTGGCCATTCGAGGACCCGCTATCGGCAGGACTATCTGCCTGTGCCGAGAGAATACTGATTGGAGCGACCATGAGAGTCGCGCTCGCAACGAGCTTGGCGATATTCATTAATCCACCTAAGGAGCTGGGCGTAAAGAAACGTATAGGAACTTACCAGTGTCCAATCATGGCAAACGCGGGGCCAGTGACTGTTGGTCTTTTTCTCACGGATCGGTGTAGAAATACCGTCAAAATTCGGTTAGACCGTCCAGTTTTTCGCTGCAATCGACCCCAGAAAGCCGGGTGGTCGGCAAGCAGATGCTTAGATCGGTAGCGATCGAGCTGTAGGGCTGCCACAGGTGTCGCGTGGATGCGGCACCTTACGCATCGGGCGGGGGAGGCGGAAAGCGGAAAGCAGAAGGGCCGGCGGCTGGAGGAGTGCGGCACCAAAACCGCCGCTCTTTGGGAGCGGCGGTTGAAGGTGCTTCGCGCCAGAAAGGAAGATCCTCACACGCTCATACGCTCGCACGGTGGATCGGAGCGCCTACACTGATGCTCCGTTCGACTGGTCAGTGTCGCGTGGGAGTTGTGCTTGACATCTCGTGGTGTCGGCATGCCGCGGGTAAATCTTTAGCGCGACGGTGCGCGCGGTATTCGTGCGGGCCGTTGCAATCGCGGAACGAATTCGATAGGGGAATTGCGTATGAATCGGTGCGCCAGAATAGTGCATCCAGTCGCGCGTCCAACGCAGCGTTAGATGAGTCGAATCGACGCTCTATTTTCGCAGTATCGGTGGATATGCCCACACCTTGCGCAGTGGTATATTAGAGGGATGTTCAAGTTTGCTGGGAGCCTGCTGGCCTTAGCGCTGGTAGGGCTCCCTTTGCACGCCCAGGGGGCAGATACCACGGCCACGGCCGGCCTGTGCGCCGTACCTGATACGATCACCGTGACGGGGAACTCGCGCGTCGACGATGCGACGATTCGCGCGACCATCGGGCTGGTCCCGAAGACAGCACTGAATTACCGCGACGTGCAGCGGGCGGTCAAGGCGCTATACGCGACAGGCAATTACGACGACATTCACGTTGTTTGTACAATCAGTCCTGCCACGCGCAAGGCGTCGCTCGACGTTCATGTAAAGGAGAGACCGGTACTGGCTGCGACGGCCATACGCGGTGTCGATCAGGTGTCGAAGAAGGATGTATCCGACAGGCTTCAGTTGCCGATCGGGAGCCCTGTGGATCCCGCAAAAGTTGCGCTCGCAGTAGCACGGACAGACTCGCTGTACGAGAGCGATGGCTTCTACCTGGAACGCATCAAAGTGGATTCGTCGATGACGAATAACCAGTTGACGCTGACGTTCACCATTGCCGAAGGCAGGCGTCTCGCGATTGCGGGCATTCAGGTGAGTGGCAACAAGTCCGTCCCTTCGCGGGCGATCGTGAGCGCGATGGAGACCAAGCCAGAAGGCTTCTGGTGGTTCCGGAACGGAGAGTTTGATGATGCGACGTTCGCCGGAGACCTTACCGACAGGATTCCGTCACTGTATGCGAGCCGCGGCTACATCGACTTTCGGTTGCTGCAGGACACGATGCAGGTCGATCACAAGAACGGGAAGGGTGAAATTAAGCTCAACGTTCAGGACGGCCCGCGTTACACAGTCGGCGACTTCGAGATACAGGGCAACAAGGCGTTTACTGATGCACGGCTGCGGAGCTATTTCCCTTTCGATAAGAACGACAAGTCGCTTGCGGAGACGGCGCTCGGGCTGGTCAACCATGGCTACAAGAGTCCGCCGGGTACCTTCGACGAATCGCGATGGAGCGATGCCACTGACAAGGTGAAGGAGGCGTACAGCAACGAAGGATACATCTACGCCGTGGTACGTCCGGTTGAGGAGCGTATTCCTTCGACCGATTCCGTGCGCAAGGTGAATCTGCGCTGGGAGATCGACGAGAAGTCGCCAGCCATAGTGAATCGCATCGACATTACGGGCAACGATTACACGTATGCATCGTGCATACGCGAGCAGATTGTCATGGCGCCGGGCCAGGTGTTCAAGCGCGACTATCTCATTAGAAGCTACCAGAACATCGCCAACCTCAATTTTTTCGATTCTCCGATGCCCGAGCCGGAGGTCAAGCCGGACGAGAACGGTGACGTCGACATCACTTTCAAGGTGAAGGAAAAGCGCACTGGCAACGTCAATTTCGGTGCGTCAGAGGGGCAGGGTACAGGGCTTGGCGGATTTATCGGCCTCGATCAGCCCAACCTGTTTGGGCGCTGCAAGCGCGCATCGCTCAACTGGCAATTCGGCAAGTACGTGAACGATTTCAGCCTCACGTATTCCGATCCGAACATTCGCGACTCGCGCATTACCGGATCGGTGACAGGGTACGATACCAAGACGCGGTACACCATTGCGGATCTAGGACAGAGCACGCGGGTCGGCGGCCAGTTGCAATTTGGTTTCCCGGTTCCCAACTCGTACTACAGTCGCGTGTTCCTCTCGTACGGTGGCGAATCGGTCAAGTATTCGAATCAGGCGGGAACGCTGCTGAGTACGCTCATTACCAATTGCCAGAGCTGCTTCAGGTCGTCGGTTGGCGTATCGTACCAACATGACACCCGTCTTGGGCTTCCGTTCGCCACGCAGGGAGGCCTGCAGAACTTCAGTGCGTCATTCAACGGCGGACCTCTGGGCGGTACGGCGAACTTCCAGAAGTACACGACCGAGCTTCGGTCGTACGCTCCGATAGCGTACATTGGCGGCAACCCGCTTGGCGGCGAGCCCATGACCATCGTCGCGGGGTTGACGGCTCGTGCAGGCGCGGTACTCGGCAATCCCGGGCCGTTTTTCTCGTCACAGTCATTTGCATTGGGCGGTACGCAGTATGGCGAGCCGCTGCGCGGCTACTGCGAGTTTTCGATCACTCCCGGGGGCTACGATCCAACGGCCTGCAATGGAACTGCAAAAACCACGTCATTCGGCAACGCGTTCTTTGTGACCACGGCTGAGCTAGGGCTCCGAATCAATCAGTCGGTGTACTTAAATACGTTTATGGAAGGTGGCAATGTTTGGGCGCGGCCGCGGGACTTTGATCCCACGCGGTTGTTCCGCAGCGTAGGCGTGGGCGGCTCCGTGGTGAGTCCGCTCGGCCCTCTTGGTGTCGACTTCGCGTACGGCCTGGATAAGGTAGACGCGCAGGGACACCCAAACCCGGGGTGGCAAGTCCACTTCAAACTTGGACAGTATTTCTAGGAACCTAGGAACCTATGATGAGCAAATGGATGCACTCCGCGATCTTCGCGGCCGGTACACTCGCATTCGCCCCTGCGGCGTTTGCGCAGGCGCCAATCAAGCTCGCGTACATCAACTCGCAGAAGATTCTCGCCGAGGCGCCTGGCAGAGCTGAAGCGGAAGCGACGTACAACAGAGAGATGGCTACTGCCCGGCAGCAATTGACGAAGATGGACGACTCGCTGAAGACAATGGTGGCGACTTACGAGAAGGACGCGCCGGGGCTGGACAGCGCACGCCGAGATGCACGCGGCAAGACGATCCGCGACACGGAGCAGGAATTCTCGCAGCGCGCTGCGGAGCTGAACACCAAAATGCAGCAGCGCCAGGCGGATCTGGCGCGGCCGCTGATGGATCAGGTCTCGCACGTTCTGGACGAGGTGAGGGCTCAGGGTGGCTACACAATGATCTTCGACGTTGGAGCTCAGGGGAGCGCGTTGGTATCTGCCGACAAGTCACTCGATCTGACTGACACCGTTCTCGCAAAGCTCAAGGCGCTGGGGCCTCCGAAGGCAGCAGGAGCGACACCGACGACGCCAGCTCCGGCCGGTAAGGTCGGACCTGCAACAAAGCCGGCGGGCGTGACGCGTCCAAAGCCGTGATGACGCGATGGCGCTGACGGCCCGGGAAATCGCGAAGATCGTCAACGGCGAGCTTCGTGGTGATCCCGAGTCGGTGGTAGATGGCGTGGCTGCGCTCGATAGAGCGGGGCCGCGCCACGCTACTTTTCTGGCGTCCAAACGGTATGCTGCGCAGCTCGACAACTGTCGTGCAGCTGTAGTAATCGTCGCGCGCGACCTGGCCGATGATAACACCGGCACTGCGACGCGCATCATCGTCGACAAGCCGTACGAGGCGGTACAGGCGATCCTGCCGCTACTGTATGACGTAACACCAGCGGAGGCCTGGATCGCACCGACGGCGCGGCTGGGGATTGGCGTAAAGCTCGGGTCCGGCGTGCGAATCGAAGACTACGTCGTGATCGGAGACGGCGTGGTGATCGGCGACGGCACGCGGTTGTATCCGCACGTGACCGTATACTCTGGCGCTGAGATCGGAGCGCGCTGCGTCATCCACGCCGGTGCTCGCATCGCAAGCGACGGATTCGGTTACGTATTTCAAAACGGCCGCCACGAAAAAATTCCCCACGTCGGCCGCTGCATCATCGGCGATGATGTAGAAATTGGCGCGAACACAACGATCGACCGCGGCAGCGTGAGCGATACTGTTGTAGGCTCCGGGACAAGAATCGACAACCTGGTTCAGATTGGCCACAACGTTCGGATCGGTTCGCTTTGCCTTTTGATGGCGCAGGCCGGAATTGCCGGGTCAGCTCACATTGGCAACGGTGTGATAATCGCAGGGCAGGCGGGAATTGGCGGTCACGTCACGATTGGCGACGGAGCGCGGATTGCGGGCCAGGCAGGAGTATTCGGCGACGTACCGGCCGGCGAATCGTGGTCGGGTTATCCTGCGCGGCCGCACCGGGAGTCGCTACGTGCCACCGCGGCGCTCTTCAAGCTGGCGGGGATGCTGAAACGCATTGAGAAGATGTTGCGCAGCGGGACACCGGGTTGACGCGGCGAACTATTTCCGCTGCGACGACGGTTGCCGGTATTGGTCTGCACCTCGGCCGCCCCTGCGAATTGGTTTTCCGGCCTGCCGGATCTGGTGCCGGAGTCATTTTCCGGAGAGTCGACCTGGCGGACAAGCCCGTGATTCCGGCCCGGGTGGAGGAGGTGACCGCGACGGAGCGCCGCACGCAGCTCGGAAGCGGCGACGCGGCGATTTACACTGTGGAGCACGTACTGTCGGCCGTCGCCGCGCTCGAGCTGGACGATCTGGTAATCGAGATGAGCGGCCCTGAGCCGCCGATTCTGGATGGCAGCGCCGCCCCTTTCTTCGACGCGTTGATCGGAGCCGGCATCTGCGAACAGGCCGGTGAGCCGGAGTATCTGACGCTTACGGAGCCGCTCAGGGTGATCGATGGCAACTCCGTGTATGAGGCGCATCCGGCAAACGAGCTTTCGCTGGACGTGACGATCGAGTTTGCGCATCCTGTTATCGGGCGCCAGACTGGGCGCTATGTTGTTGGACAGGAGAGTTACCGCGACCAGCTCGCTGCGGCCCGGACTTTTGGTTTCGTAGCGGAGGTCGAGGAACTCCGTGCGAAGGGTTTGATTCAGGGAGCATCGACGGACAACGCAGTGGTGCTCGACGATGTTGGTGTCATCGCGAACGCGTTGCGGTGGGACGACGAGTTTCTGCGCCACAAGGCGCTCGATTGCATCGGTGACGTCGCGCTGGCGGGCGCCCGTGTGCGGGCGAGAATTGTGGCCGTGCGGCCCAGCCATCGTGGAACGGTGACGCTGGTACGGGAGATGGTGCGCGCTGGCACACGTGCCGGGTCACAAGAACGAGGAGTAATGAGCATGGCCGGAATGATGACTATCGAAGAAATCATGAAGGTTCTCCCACATCGGTATCCGTTTCTACTCATCGACAGGATACTCGAGATCGAGGGACGGAAGCGGATAGTGGGAATCAAGAACGTGACGATCAACGAGCCGTTTTTTCAAGGACACTTCCCCGGGCACCCCATCATGCCGGGAGTTTTGATCATCGAAGCGATGGCACAAGTTGGCGGCATGTTACTCATGGGTGGCCTCGAAGGTGCGGAACAGAAAGTTGTCTACTTCATGTCACTCGACAACGTTCGATTCCGAAAGCCGGTCAGACCGGGTGACCAGATTCGATTTGAGCTCGATGTAGTGCAGATTCGCGGCGCCGTCTGCAAGATGCGCGGTGTAGCGAAGGTGGACGGTGAGCTCGTTGCTGAAGCGGAAATGGCTGCGATGGTCAGGGACAGATGAGCACAAAGATCCATCCGACTGCCATTGTCTCGCCCGATGCTACGATCGGTGACGGCGTGGAGATCGGCGCGTTCGCAATCATCGGCGACGATTGTATCATTGGCGACGGCTGCGTAATTAGTTCCCGCGCCACACTGGAGCGGCACGTGCAGCTCGGCAGGAACGTCAAGATCGGTGTCGGCACTGTTCTGGGAAGCGATCCGCAGGATCTGAAATTCCAGGGCGAGCGCACGACTGTCGAGATCGGCGACAACACAGTGGTGCGAGAGTACAGCACGATCAACCGTGGGACATCGCAGTCGTTCAAGACGTCCGTCGGTCCGAACTGCTTCATCATGTCATATGTGCATCTCGCGCATGA
The DNA here is from genome assembly GCA_039936295.1 of Gemmatimonadaceae bacterium. Lineage (GTDB taxonomy): Bacteria > Gemmatimonadota > Gemmatimonadetes > Gemmatimonadales > Gemmatimonadaceae > Fen-1247. The sequence continues at coordinate 4,257 of JBDTIP010000184.1, read as the reverse complement.
CTGTCATATCGGCGAGGGAGTCGTACTCGCGAACATGGTCCAGCTTGCCGGCCACGTGACGGTGGAGGATCGTGTGATTCTGTCTGGCGTGACCGCAGTGCATCAGTTCGCCCGCATCGGACGCAACTCGATAGTCGGAGGCTGCTCGCGGGTGTCAAAGGACGTTCCCCCCTTCGTGAAGGCAGTCGGGAATCCCATGAAGCTGTACGGGTTGAACTCGATTGGGCTGAGGCGCAACGGATTTCCTCCGGAGACCATTCTGGAGCTGAAGCGAGCGTACCGACTTCTTTTCCGCTCCGAGCTCAACGTTGCACAAGCGGTCGAGAGAGTAAACGCCGAGGTGCAGCAGATCCCCGAAGTGCGCCAGCTCGTGAATTTCATGGAGACGAGCGAGCGAGGAGTCGCGATTTGAATCCGTTGCGCATCGGTGTAGTTGGCGCTGGTGCGCTAGGCTATCACCACGTGCGGCTGCTTCGGCAAATGCCGGAGTTCAGGCTATCCGGGTTTGTCGAGGAGAACTCCGCGCGCGCGGCCAAGGTGGCGAGCGAGCTCGAAGTGCCGAGCTACAGTGATCTGGAGACGTTGCTTGACGATGTGGACGCGGTCACGATCGTTGTGCCAACACCGCGTCATTTCGAAGTCGCGAAGCAAGCCCTCGTGCGAGGCAAGCACGTCTTGATCGAGAAGCCGATCACCGCGACAGTAGAGGAAGCAGATGAGCTGCTCGACATCGCAGGCCGTACGGGCGCAGTGATCCAGACTGGCCATGTCGAGCGTTTCAATCACGCTATTCGCGCGGCACTACCATATGTGAATCATCCTCGCTTCATCGAGAGCGATCGTCTTGCACCGTTCAGCTTGCGCGGCTCGGATGTAGCGGTCGTGCTCGATTTGATGATTCACGACATCGATCTGATTCTAACGCTGGTGAACTCTGGTGCCGGCTCAATCGCCGCAGTAGGGATACCTGTGCTGACGCAGACCGTCGACATCGCCAACGCGCGGATCACGTTTGAATCGGGAGCTGTCGCGAATATTACGGCCAGCCGTATATCGCGCGAGCGTGTGCGGAAGGTGCGCATCTTCCAGCCAAGTGGATATCTGTCGCTGGACCTCGCGGTCGGGAACGGGGAGTTCTACCGGCTCAAGAAGACTGGGGACCTCGCGGCACTCGTAGCGACGGGCGGTACGCCGGATCTGAGTGACTTCGTTGAGCGGATTGCGCTGGAGGCACCCGAAGGTGAGCCGTTAAGGCTCGAATTCGAGAGTTTTGCGGCGGCGCTGAACGGAAGTGCCCCATTGGTGGTCAGTGGCGCAGCCGGGAGAAGGGCGCTCGAGGTCGCGCTCAGGATCGTAGGCGACATCGAGCGCAACGCCCCCTCACTTGGTGCGTGAGGTTCTGTTCGTCGCCGGGGAGGCATCCGGCGATATGCATGCAGGCAGCGTCGCGGCGCACCTGCGACAGCTGCGCCCGGACCTGTCTGCGGCTGGAGTTGGCGGCGCACACATGCGCGCCAGCGGCGTGGAGATAACGCGCGACTATTCAGACCTTGCCGTGATGGGTTTTTCGGAGATAGTGAAGCACATTCCGAAGCACGCGGCACTTCTGCGTCAGCTCCGCGCCCGACTGGCAAGCGGAAACGTTGCCGTCGTCGTGCTGATCGACTACCCGGGTTTCAACATGAAAGTCGCGGCGGCGGCGCGCCATGCGGGTGTGCCAGTCCTGTATTACGTCACGCCTCAGGTTTGGGCTTGGGGGGCAGGACGATTGCCGAAACTCGCACGCCTCATTACGAAGGGAGCGGTGATTCTGCCCTTCGAGGAGTCGCTGCTCCGGGGCTATGGCATCGACGCGACATTTGTGGGGCATCCGCTGCTGGACAGAGCTCAGAATCTCGCCTCGCGAGAGGAAGCACGCTTGCGGCTTGGCATTGCACCTGAAGAGCGTGTTCTGGCGTTGTTCCCGGGAAGCCGCGCACAGGAAATCGCTCGGCATTTTCAGCCGTTCATGGAAACGGGGCGCGAGCTTGCGCGCCGTTACGACGGCTTGCGAGTGATAGTGCACGGCGCACCGACCGTGGACCTTGCCGGCCGCGGATGCCCGTTCGAAGTCGTGCGCGGCGCGTCGTTCGATCTTTTTCGAGCGGCGGACGTGGCTCTCTGCAAGAGTGGCACGACGACTCTCGAGGCTGCGATTGCGCAGTGCCCAATGGCCGTGGCGTACCGAACGGGGGCACTGTCTTACGCAATCGCGCGACGCGTCGTCAAAATTCCCTACATCGGCCTTGTCAATGTCGTAGCCGGCCGCGAGGTTGCTCGTGAGTTTGTTCAGGGCGCTCTGGAACCGCAGGCGGTTGCGACTGAACTCGGGCGACTACTGGATGATTCCGTATACCGCGACGTACAGCGTGCCGGCCTGCTGGAGGTTAGCGGGAAGCTTGGTACGCCCGGCGCTGCCGCCCGTGTCGCAGAAATGATTTCAGGACTCGCCGGATGACGAAGTCCGGAACCTCGCCAAGCTCTCTGACGGGACTACAGCGCGCCGCGGTCGCGCTCGGCCCCATCCTGATACGCTTGCTGCACTCGACGTGGCGAGTCACTGCCGTCAATTCGACTGGCTGGCGTTCGTTGCGGGCCGCGAAGCGCCCATTCGTTTTCGCGATGTGGCATGGCGAACTGCTCCCTCTCATCGTGCAGCATCAGTTTGACGGCGTGAAGATACTGATCAGCGAGCACCGCGACGGCGAGATGATCGCGCGCATCATCGGACGGTTCGGCCTGCCGGCAATTCGCGGCTCGACGACGCGCGGCGCTGCGCGCGCGCTACTGGAAATGTGCGACGCGCTCGCCTCGGGCGACGAAGTCGCTGTGACTCCGGACGGCCCGCGCGGGCCGGCACGCAGCTTCGCCAGCGGAGCAATAGTGGCGGCGCATCGCGCCGGGGCGCCGATCATCGCGATCGGAGTGTCTGCGTCGCGCTCCTGGCGATTGGGGAGCTGGGACGCCTTCATGATTCCCAAGCCGTTCGCGCGAGTCACTATTGCGTACAGCGATCCGATCTATGTGGCCGCCGTGAACGCACGCGAGGCCGCGGCACAGACTGCCGTGTTCGAGGCTGCTATGAACGCAACCAGCGTGGTCGCGGAGCGTTGCTGGCGCGAAGCGACGTGAGCGTGGAAGCCATCTGGTACGGCACGCGTCCGGGAGATCGCCTGGCTCGTGCCGCGCTTGCTCCCGCGGCGTGGCTGTACGGTGCGGTGGTTGCAATCCGCAATGCCCTGTACGACCACCGGTTGCTCGCGATGCACCAGTCCGAAATTCCGGTGGTCAGTGTGGGAAATGTTACTGTCGGTGGCACGGGCAAGACCCCGTTGAGCGCTCATCTTGTCAGCCTGCTTCGTTCAGCCGGACACTCGCCAGCCGTAGTGATGCGCGGCTACGGTGACGATGAGCTGCACGTACACGCACAACTGAATGCAGGCGTGACCGTGGTCACGGACGCAGATCGCGTCGCAGGAATACGCAGCGCGGCGGCGGCTGGGGCTGACGTCGTCGTGCTGGACGACGGCTTTCAGCACCGGCGCGCACGCCGTGACCTGGACATCGTCCTCGTGAGTGTCGAGCGGTGGTGCAGCGACCTTCGGCTGCTACCCGCGGGGCCGCTACGTGAGCCGTTGGGCTCGATACGGCGGGCCGACCTCGTAGTGATTACGAGGAAGGTTGCGACGGACGAAGAAGTAGCGACAGTGCGGCGCGCCATTGCGGGGCTTCGCGATGGCGACGGCGACATAGCCGTCGCGGAGATGCTGCCGAGCGTTCTGGTCGACGCGACCCGAGGTGTAACCGCGGAGCTTGACGTGCTGCGCGGTGTGCGTGTGCTCGCGATCGCCGGAATTGCCGATCCGGCGAGTTTCTTTGCTCAGCTCCGCCACACCTCTGGCTCGGTCACCGAGCGGAAATTCAGCGATCACCATGCTTACACGGCGGACGAGGCCAGAAGTTTGGCTGCAGCATCGCTTGGTCACAAACATGTTGTCACGACTCAGAAGGATGCAGTGAAGCTCTCGATGCTTTGGCCTGCCAACGGGCCGGAGCTTTGGTATCTTTCTCAGGCTGTGCGACTCACAGAGGGATCAACTCTTGTCGCCGCAGCACTCGCGAAGTTATTCACACGTCCCACTTCAACTGTCGGATAATGGGCACAGACCACCGCCTTTCGACCCACAAAATCGTCCACCCGGACAAGGATCCGGTTTT
>JBDTIP010000183.1:0-10887 GCA_039936295.1 Gemmatimonadaceae bacterium | reverse complement strand
TCCGGATCGGCGATGGCGATGAGGTGCGCGACGTGCCGCACCCTTTCTCGGCGGCCGGCCTGCACGACTACGATTTCGCAATTGGCGATTCGCTACAGATCAGGCTCGGCGACCGCACGCTCGACGTGGTCCAGCTCGTGTTCCGGCCCAAGGACCAGACCGCCGCACGTGCGATCGGGTCGGCGTACATCGATCGCGAAAGCGGATCTGTGGTGCGGATGGCCATCGGTTTCACGCGTGCGGCGCTGCGAGACAAGGATCTAGAAGATTTGAGCGTCGTGCTTGAGAGTGGCCTGGTGGATGGCCGGTTCTGGCTGCCGCGACGTCAGGAGATTGAGATCCGCCGAACTGGAACGTGGCTGGATTACCCCGCAAGAGGGATCATACGAGGACGCTGGGAGATATCGGATTACGACGTAAACGTTCCCGTCAATCAGGTATTTGACGCCGGACCGGAGATCGAGGCAGCGCCAGGGGCGGCGATCACGCGGAGCGGCCTCGTCACGACAAAGAATTTCAAGTTCAGCGGAACTGTTCTGGATTCGATCCCGCCCGATGTGCGGGCCTTCTCCAGCTCGGACGTTGCGAAGCTGCACGACGAGGTGAACGGACTCGTACGCGCGCAGACGGTTCAGCGCGCTCGATCGGTGGCGCTTGCAGGGTCATCCGTGTCGCAATTTGTGCACGTTGACCGCGTGGAAGGGATTGCCGCAGGCGTGGCGACGACGATACACCCCGCACCGCACTGGTCCCTCAACGCTGGCGCCGGATACGGCTTCTCCGACCAACAATGGAAGCCGCATGGCTCGCTCACGTACACCGCGTCGAGCGGAGCGAGCGTGAGCCTGACGGGATATCGTGCACTGCACGACGTGTCGGTTGTTCCGGAGCGGTCGGGCCTCATCAACACGTTTGCTGCTCAGGAATTTGGCAGCGACTACACCGGGCTATTCAGCGCACGCGGCGCTGCGGTAACTGTGGCAGCGCCCGCTGGCATCGCGCTCCGCCCGACGCTCGAGCTCGCGTACGACAACCAGAACATGGTCGGTGTTCACGCGGTGCCGGCGACGGGGCATTACGAGGCGGCTCAGCCGGCAATTGGGGTTCGCGAAGCGCGCGCGACGTTGCATCTGGATGCGCCACGTTTCGATCTGTTCGGCATGGATGCCGCGGCTGCACTTTCAATCTCCGGTATGCACGACGAGGAGCTCGCAGTTGCGCGATTCGCGTCCATCCGGGGCAGGGGAATCGCAACATTTGACGCTACGCGCGACTTCAGCGCGGGGCAACTCGCCGTGTCGCTACTCGGCGCCGGTCTTACCGGCGCGCGACGAACGCCGCCGCAGGATCTGATAGCGCTTGGCGGTCCCGTGACTGCTCCGGGTTACGATTTTCACTCGCTTATCAGCTCGCGCGCGGCGGCAGCGCACGTCGAGTGGCGAGTCAAGGTCCCATTCGTGCCAGTGCCCCTTGGCTCGTGGGGAACGGCGCCAGCGACAGCAACTCTCGCGCCGTTTGTGCACACGGCGTGGGTTGACGGGAAAGGCGTGTATCCGAGCGTTGGAGTGGGGCTGCTCACCGTATTCGATCTGCTGCGCTTCGACGTTGCGCGGGGAACGCGGGATGGAAGATGGAGCTTTTACTTCGACGTGAGCAGGGACTTCTGGGCGATATTGTAGAAGAATCGTCACCTCATACGAGACGCGATGGTGGTTATCGGTTCTGCGTGGCTACGTTTCCGGATCGCTGGCGAACCAACCGATAACAATGTTGATGACTATATCAACACCCATGAACTGGCCGCAATTGAAGTCTATCCGTCAGGCGCATGGGTTCCCCTGCAATTCGCGACTTCAATAGCTGCAATGTGTGGCACGATCGTCCTTTGGACGGCGGACGCGCTCACTCACTGATCGGATTGATCCTTAAGTCATCCAAAGGTGCCGATGGCCTCGTAATCGATCGAACGCCAGGTTCACACGTCTGACGCCGGCAAGCCATTCAATCTGCGCCAGTCTGGCTGACGGACACTTCGGTCACAGCACCCGCAGTACATCCTCCGCCGGCCCGGCGTCGCCGGTTCCTAGCAACTTCCTGATCTCCGCCAGCGCTTGAGTCGCGCGCGGCCAGGTGAATCGCGCCGGCGCGGCGTCGATCGCGATCCAGCTGTACTCCACATGCTCTGCGCCAAGGGTCACGGGTAGCCCGCTGTCGACGAACGCACAGAACACCACCGCGACTTCTATTCGCGCCGTCTGGTGCAGGTAGAAGGAATGCACGGTGATGTTGTACAGGCGCTGGATGGTCAGGCCGGTCTCCTCTGCTACTTCGCGCACCGCTGCGTCCTCCGGCTTTTCCTCCGACTCGATATGGCCATGGACGGCCTCCCAGGCCCCGGAACAGCGTGTCCCGGCACCGCGGCGGAGGGCGAGGACGCGCCACGGATCGGTCTGCGGGTCTACGAGATACACATCGACGACGCCAACTTCAATTCGCGTCACTTCAGGCGTCCGAAACCGCGATTGCCGCGCAGAAGGCTGGCTTCCATCTTCGGAATATGGCTCATTCGCACGCGAAGGCAGCGCAATCATGGGTGGTTCGGCAAAAATGCTCATATCCGGCTGGGACTCATCACCGGTGAGGCTGGAATCGGAATCGAGAACTCTCGACACCTCCGCCGCCGTTGTCTCGCCGCCAAGAATGCGAGCGACGCCGCTGGACCAGAGTGATCGCATACCCTCGGCACGCGCCGCTGCCGTTATGGCAGACGCAGGAGCCGCGGCGATAATCAGGCGTGTGAGCGGAGGCGTAATAGTCAGTAACTCTACCGCGGCCATGCGCCCGCGAAATCCAGTGCCGCCGCACGCATCGCAGCCTGCACCTGAATTGAGCCGCGCACCGTTGGGAATGCTGTCCCAAAGGGACGGCGGAATCGGCTCGTCGTTGGGCCGCGCACACGCGGTACAGGTCCGGCGCAGGAGGCGCTGCGCCACGATACCCTTGAGCGCCGTGCCGACCTTCGCCGCGTCGACTCCAAGATCGGCGAGCCGCATGATGGAGCTCGCCGCATCGATCGTGTGGAGCGTCGCGAAGACGAGGTGCCCCGTGAGCGCCGCCTGGATAGCGATCGCGGCCGTCTCGGCATCGCGAATTTCACCGACGAGAATGACATCGGGGTCCTGCCGGAGTATCGACCGGAGCGCCGCGGCGAATGTGAGACCGGCTTTCTCGTTGACCTGGGATTGAACGATACCGGGAATCCTGTATTCCACCGGATCTTCGACCGTGATCACGTTCAGTCCGCGCAATACCAGCGCGTGCAATGCAGAGTAAAGTGTAGTTGTCTTCCCCGAACCCGTTGGTCCGGTAACGAGTATCAACCCCTCGCGAGTTTCGAGCAATCGTCCAAGCCGCGCAGCGTCGACGTCGTCGAAGCCGAGTGCGTCAAGCGAGCGCACGCCGCCACGTGCGTCGAGGATGCGAATGACGACCTTCTCGCCGTGCGCCGCCGGAAGCGTCGAGACGCGCAGGTCGATTCGTTCGCCCTCGACCATCACCAGCGCGCGCCCGCCCTGCGGACGCAGCCGGTCCGCGATATCCATTCGCGCCATGATCTTCACGCGTGATACGAGCGGCAGGCCGACCGACCGCGGAAGCGTCATCGCAGTTCTCAGGACGCCGTCCACGCGATACCGGACCGATAGCGCGTCCTCTTCCGATTCCAGGTGTATGTCGCTCGCTCTGGCTGCGATTCCTTCGGCGACAATGTGATCAACGAGCTTGACGATCGGTCGCGCGCGCGCGCTGTCGGCGAGGTGCGTCGCGTTCGACAGTTCCGGATCAGGCTCGATCTGATGCACGGCCACAGGACCGACTGACGCAAGTAAGCGCTCCACCACAGAGGCCGGCCGGTAGACCTCTTCAAGGCGCTCCGTGATGCGCGCCGGCAACGCCAGTGACATGCGCACACGCCGTCCCGACACGAAGGCAACTTCCTGCTCGCAGTCCAGATCGTACGGGTTCGCTGTCGCGACATCGATCGTATCGGCCGACACCGATAGCGGAAGGATCGAGTATCGTCGCGCAAGCCGTTCAGGAATGCGCGCGACTGCCTGCGGCGACGACGTCAGCGCTGCCGCAATTCGCATCCTTGCCCGGCGTGCAATTCCCCGAAGCACCGCGTCGTCGGTCGTAAAGCCGCGATCGACCGCGTCGCACCACTTGCTCTTGACCGGTTCCCGGGCGAGAGCAGCGAGCTGCACCGGCGTAAGCAGCTCGCGCAGCACGGGTAAAATCCAGTCGTCGGTTGCCTGCGCTGCACGCTCCATCACCATCCTCCGAACACAGCAAGCTACGCTTCGGATTGGCAACCCGAGCAAGCGGGACGCGTGCTACATCATCTTGTTGTTGCGGGCCGCGATTGGAGAGCGGTCGTCACCATCTCGGCGATCTCGCGCAGCGATGTTGCACCGTGGTCGCGCGCATACCATTGCCGGATGTGATGGTACCGTTCCTCCTTCGGGCCGATGTTGCCCTCCGTCATGACCCACTGCTGCAGCTCTCTCGGCCGCGGCCCCCACCAGCCCAGTTCGTTCCAATCCGCATCGTAGGCAATTACCACCGGGATCGAGCGCGATGGTCCGGTGAGGTGTGAGTCCATGAGATCCGGGTTGGCGTCCCTGGCGAAGCTGCGCAGGTCGACCATCGAAGTCTCTGCTGTGAGCTTCGCCAGAAACGGAACCACACCAACCGCGTCGAGGCACCAATCTTCGTTGAGCACAACGAAGCGAACCGGTGACTTCAACAGATTGAACTTCTCCAGCACATCGGCAGGCACCGACGCACGGCGCGCGCCGAGCGTCCAGAGCTCCTTGTACTTGACCGCAGCGTTGACGAATTCCTCGAATGTCTGGCCCGAAAGAAATCGCTCAGCGTCCATCATGCTTGGGCGGCTTGATCGTGGTGAGATGAAAGACGTCTGCCGGCGCGTTCGGCTTGACCCGAATGCTCTTGGCCGGTATGCCGACGTGCACGTGATATGGGCGCACGTCCTTCGTGGCGATCGCGCCCGCTCCCACCATGCCGTTCTCGCCAACATGCACTCCCGCCAGCACCGTTGCATGATAGGTTATGCGAACGTCGTCGTCTATTCGCGTGACGGCATCGGTGACGTCGCGCTGATCGACGATGCTGTGCGTGTGACTGTAGATGTTGGCGTAATCGCTGATCGAGACGCGATTGCCCAGTACCAGTCCGCCCCTGTCATCGAGCAGAACGTGGCGATGTACCACCACGTCGTCGCCGACTTCCAGGTTGTAGCCGAACGAAAGCTCGACGTACTGGAAGGCCTTGAAGTTCTCGCCGCATTTACGAAAGATGCGCTTCGCAAGCAGGCGGCGGAACCGGATTCCGAGGTCCACGTTCTGGCCGCCAAGCGCAGTACGGTCGAACGAATACCAGAGCCAGAGAAGAGGCTTGGTGCGCGAGAAGGCCGCACCGTCGCACTCCGCGTAGTATTCCGGCTCCAGAGTGACGTTGCGTGGATCGAGCGCGAGCAGCGCGAGGCGCGTCACAGATGGAATGGACGCGTCCTCGACAGCCGTCTCCCATGAGTCCGAGTATTCCGGATACACGATCGAGCACAACACCCTGCGGCACAACTCGTTGCGGTCAATCGGTGAGTCCAGGGCGCTCTCTAGCTCTTCGAGAAACTCGCGCTTGACTGACTCAATCGGTGATTCCGGAAGCTTGCGGAGAGGGAGAATGGGCATGTTGATGACAGAGCTAGTTGGGTTTACCCGCCCGCGCGCGGACCATCGCGCGCTCGCGTTCGATTGCCTGCAACACCTGGTCCCAACTGCCGTCGACGCTGCCCTGATATGACAGCGACAGCGGCTGGTTGACCTGAACGTCACCGTCAAAGACGAACAGCGCGCTCTGCGTCTCGCGCTGCCGCAGCCGGTTCTCGCCAAATCCGACGGTCAGGGAGAGTATGTCGTATGGCCGAAAGTCGCGGCCGCCGCTCGTGATTATTATGTCGCCAGGTGTAAAGCGCGCGTTCGGCTCCACTCCGTAGAACGATATGAACCACACCGATACTGGGCGGCCACCATGCCGCCGAGCGATCGCGTCGATCGCTGCGCGGCTACCCTCCTTCAGATCGTGCATCGCGCGATACGAATCCGGCGTGAGGAGGCGAATGAGACCCTCATCCATCGGGAGCGCCCGAATCAGCACTGTACCAGCATCGATGTGAAGCGAGAGATCGTCCTGCCGCAGCGAGCCGTAGCCAGGCGGGAGCAAAGCGAGTCCGGCGGTGTCTGCCTGTGGCACGCCCGCAACCGGAACTGACGCGTCGGTTACAGGAGTCGATGCTGCGGATGTACAACCGGACACGTTCATGACTGCCAGTGCGCAACATCCAAGCACCAGGTATTGCGGTGCGAGACATGCTGTGAACCGGCGGCGCCTCAAGCAGCCGTTCCCGGAACGAGCAGCCCTGCTATCGCTTCCGCCAATTCGTCGCGGCCAACGGCCGTCTGAGAGCTGAACGGAATGATATGATCTTCCTCGACCTGCAACATGATTGCGAGGTCGCGAACGCGCTGCGTTGACGCACTGCGCGACAGCTTGTCTATCTTGGTCGCCACAAACATCACGGGCACCTCCACTTCCGCCAGGAAATCGAGCATCTGGCGATCGTCGGCGGTAGGGTCGTGGCGCACGTCGAGCAACTGCACGACGCCACGAAGTTGTTTCGTGCCACGCAGATACGACTCGATGAGCGGGCCCCACTCCGCCGATCGCTCCTTCGAAACCCGGGCATACCCGTATCCAGGAAGATCAGCCAGAATGAAAGCGTCGTTGATCTTGAAGAAGTTTATTTCTCGAGTTCGGCCCGGTGTCTTGCTTACCCGCGCAAAGCTGCGCCGCTTGAGCACCGCGTTGAGCAGCGAGGACTTGCCAACATTGGATCTCCCCGCGAACGCAACCTCGGGGAGGTCCAGGTCAGGCCTCCAGCCGCCGACGCTTGCCATGCCGCCAACGAATTCCATGGAACGGATCACGAGCGGATCGGCCGGCGGACGAACTCGTTCGGCGCTGTGTGACGGCATGCTCGAGTCAGATTGCATCACTAATGGGCACTCACTACCGCGACCGGAGCGGTGCGTTGCCGCTTGCGCGTACCGCGTGGTTCGGCGGGCGCGGCATCACGTAACGCAAGCTTCAGCACCTCGTCCATGGTCTTGACTGGATGGAAGCGAATCGCATCGCGCACCTCCTGTGGCAGCTCTTCCAGCTCGCGCGCGTTGGCACTCGGGATGATCACGTCCAATACATGATTGCGGTGCGCAGCGACGGCCTTCTCTTTGAGACCACCTATCGGCAGCACGCGCCCTCGCAACGTAATCTCGCCAGTCATGGCAATGTCGCCGCGCACGGGAATGCCCGTGAGCGCGCTAGCTACCGCCGTCGCGATCGCGATTCCGGCGCTGGGGCCGTCCTTTGGAGTGGCGCCGTCGGGAATGTGAATGTGTATATCGCGCGTGCGATAAAAATCACCTGCCACACCAAGCTCGTCCGCGCGGCCGCGCACGTAGCTCATCGCGGCGGAAGCGGACTCCTTCATCACGTCGCCGAGCGTGCCGGTGAGCGAGATCTTGCCGCGCCCTCGCACGACGCTCACCTCGATCTCGAGAGTCTCACCGCCGGCCGTTGTGTAGGCGAGCCCACGGGCGACGCCTACCTTGTCTTCCAGAGTGGCGAGATCGGCGTCGTAGCGCTCCACGCCGAGCATGCCGTGAAGGTCCGCGGCGGTCACATGTTGCGACGTGATGACTGCATCGCTTCCGGTTTCGTTGCTCTCCGCCTGACGTCGTGCGAGCTTGCGCGCCAGTTTGGCGATCTGCCGGTCCAGTTCCCGCACGCCAGCTTCGCGCGTGTACGATCTGAGAATTGCCGGCAGCACGTCGGCGTCGAGCTTGACCTCGCTCACGTCGAGCCCGTTCGCCACGAGCTGCCGCGGCACCAGATACTTGCGCGCTATCGCCAGTTTCTCCTGATCGAGGTAGCCGGGCACGCGGATTATCTCCATGCGATCGCGCAACGCATCTGGAATTGTGCTCAGTGAATTGGCGGTCGTGACGAACAGCGCTTGTGAGAGATCGTAATCGACCTCGAGATAATGGTCGTTGAAAGCGGAATTCTGCTCCGGATCCAGCACTTCGAGCAGTGCCGCCGCTGGATCGCCGCGGTAATCCAGGCCCAATTTGTCAATCTCGTCCAGGAGAATGACGGGATTCACGACTTCAGCTTTGCGCATAGCCTGAATCACGCGGCCGGGCATGGAGCCGATGTATGTGCGACGATGCCCGCGGATCTCAGCTTCGTCGCGGACGCCGCCGAGTGACATGCGCACGAACTTGCGGCCGAGCGCGCGCGCAATTGAGCGGCCCAGCGATGTTTTGCCGACGCCAGGCGGGCCAACGAGGCAGAGTATAGGTCCATCGATCCGCCCAACCAGCGACAGCACCGCGATGAAATCGAGGATGCGCTCCTTCACGTCCTGCAATCCATAATGGTCTTCGTCCAGCACCTTGCGGGCGTGCGCGACGTCCAGCATTTCGGTCGTCCGCTCGTCCCAGGGCAGCGCGAGTATCCAGTCGAGAAAGTTGCGCGACACTGTGTACTCGGGCGACGTGGGCGCCGTGCGTCGCAACTTTCTGAGCTCGCGCTGCACGCGAGTGCGCACGGCTTCGGGAAGTACCTTGGCCTGCAGCAACGTGTCGAGCTCGCTCACATCGTCGGCATCGTCCTGGCCGAGTTCGCGATGGATGAGCTTGAGCTGTTCCTGCAGGTAGAACTCGCGCTGCGTCTGGTACATCGCGCCGCGAGTGTCGTCGTCCAGCTTGCGCTCGATGCGTAGCACCTCAATTTCGCCGGAAAGAAGAACTGTGAGCGCGCCGAATGCGTCTTCGAGTGTTGCGGATTCAAGGATTCGCTGGCGTACCTCGAGCGCTGCCGGCACGTGTGCGGCGATTCCATACGCCTGGCGTTCCGGTGTCGGGGCGCTCTGAACAAGCGCGACAACCTCGCCCGGAATTCTGCGCTGAAGCTCGACGTATTCCTCGAATAGTGCGACAGCGCGTCGCGCGGTTGCGTCGGTAAGCCGCGCATCCTCCTGATGCGATGCAACTAGCGGTTCGGCGCGCACAACGGCGCGCAGCGGAGCGCTGCGTCGGCTTCGAACGAAGCGCGTTACGCGCGCCCGCTCGCGACCTTCGAGCAGCACCTTGCTGCTGCCATTGGGTAGCCGGCTCAACTGGATGACACTGGCGATGACCCCGGTGCGAAACAGGTCCGGTCCACCGGGGTCTTCTTCCGTCGCGTCGCGCTGCGCGACCAGAAAGACCTCTCCTCCACCGAGTGCAGCCTCGTCGATCGCGCTCAGCGACGTCTTGCGGCCGATGAGGAGCGGCATGATGACGTTCGGGAAAAACACCACGTCGCGGAGTGCCAGGACGGGAAGGGTGCGTTCGGCACCTTCGTCGGTCATGAGCGGAATGTCGGCTGCCTTGGGAGCGGGCGCCGGGCTGACCAGGGTAGGGCGTCGGGTGGGCCGCGATGGCGTGCGGCCGGGGCGCTTGGGCGATGGCATTACACCAAAGCTAGCAGGGCGCGTGGCAGCAGCGTGTGGCTTGGGCGCGCGGGCTGGTTTGGATTATTCTCGTTGGTGATCTGGGTTCGAGATCGCGTAACGGGCAAGGGGCGGCGGAGCCGCTCGTATCCGTTTGCAATCAGCCTTCGATATGGCGTAAATGGGCCAGGGGCGGCGGAGCCGCCCCTGGCCCATTGGATCGGGCGCTACGCTTCTTTTTTGCGGCGGACTGGGCTTAGCTCGAGGAGGGGCGGGGTCTTGTTCGTGATGCAGGACTCGGTCACGCGGACCTCCACGACGTCCTCACGGGCCGGGATCTCGAACATGACGTCCATCAGCGCTTCTTCGAGAATTGCGCGAAGGCCGCGCGCTCCGGTGCCGCGCTTGAGCGCCTTGGTGGCGATGGCGGTGAGAGCATTTTCTTCGAAGGTTATTTTCACGTCCTCTAGGGCGAAGAGGCGCTGATACTGCTTGGTGAGCGCGTTCTTTGGCTCCTTGAGGATGCGAACCAGTGATGGCTCGTCCAGAGCGTCGAGGGCAACCGTGACCGGGAGTCGCCCCACCAGCTCGGGAATCAGCCCGAAGCGAAGCAAGTCATCCGGCTCCACATTGGAGAACGGGTTCTTCGCAGCAGCCTGTTTGGCGTCGCTATCGCCGAAGCCGATCTGCCGGCGTCCCATGCGTGATTCGACGATCTTTTCCAAACCATCGAAGGCCCCGCCGCAGATGAACAGGATGTCCTTGGTGTTGATCTGGATGTATTCCTGTTGCGGATGCTTGCGGCCGCCCTGGGGCGGTACCGAGGCGACTGTGCCCTCAATGATCTTGAGGAGCGCCTGTTGCACGCCCTCGCCCGATACATCGCGCGTGATGCTTGGGTTCTCAGACTTCCGCGCGATCTTGTCGATCTCGTCGATGTAGACGATGCCGCGCTCGCAGTCATTGACGTTGAAGTCGCCAGCCTGAAGCAGACGGACGAGAATGTTCTCGACGTCCTCGCCGACGTAGCCCGCTTCGGTGAGCGTCGTAGCATCGGCAATCGTGAACGGCACGTCCAGGGTGCGCGCGAGGGTGCGCGCCAGAAGCGTCTTGCCTGTACCGGTCGGCCCGATGAGCAGAATGTTGGACTTGTCCAGCTCCACTTCGTCGTCCTTTACGGCCGACGCGTTTATCCGCTTGTAGTGGTTGTACACGGAAACCGAGAGCGCCTTCTTCGCCTGCTCCTGGCC
>JBDTIP010000182.1:0-9326 GCA_039936295.1 Gemmatimonadaceae bacterium | reverse complement strand
GGATTCGCGAGCGTCTCGGAGAAATAGTCTTCCTGGAGAACGTGCACATTCTCGTGGTATAGTGCCCTTGGCTCACCGCGCGCGTAGAACGCATCCTTAGCCAGCTTGATGTTTCCGAGCTCTTCTTCGCCGATCGCCTCCGTCGATCCGTTGTCACCGGTCGTAAACGAATCCCGCGTGTCGCGAAACACGAAGGTCCCGGACGACAACGACAAACCCGGATCCAGCCGCGTCTCCTTACGTACCAGGTTGACAATGGCATCACCTGCATCGACTGCGTTGACCCGCCAGTCGAACAACCTTCCGTCCTTGAGCTGAATCCGAACTGGCCCCACAGGGAACGATAGCGTTACATGATCGCTACCCGACGATGTGATGAGCGATATCCCTGCCGCCGATATCTCGCGTCCCACAAACCCGGAGCCGTTGAACGGACTCGCAGCAACCTGCCGCGCTGCCGACATAGCCAGCCCGCCAGCCAGGCCGTATCCCAGTGCGCTCTCCAATCCATCGAGCCCGCGTCCGCGCGCAACCGACCACGCGGCGGCGGTGACGACTCCGATGGCCGCGTTGATTCCAAAATCCTGCGCCCTCGCACCCGCACTCACCTGACACTGGCCAGGAGTCGCGTACCCCGTCCACAAAGCCATGGCCGTGCACAGGCTGTCACGCATTGACCTGTACACACGGCGAGATATCATCTTGCGTCGGTGCGCGTGCGACCCAACGATAGATAGCCCAGCATGATCACCGCTGTCACACTCGAGATCGCCAGCTTCCATTCGAGCGGCCAGACTCGCGGTGATACCAATCCTTCGAGTGTCCCTGCAACCAGCAGCAGCAGCGTCGACGCTGCGATCAGATCTATCGCGCGCCTGCCATTTGCCACCAACGCGTCGCGTCGCGTTTGACTCCCCGGCAACAGAATCCCCTTCGCAATCAGAAGACCGCCCCCACCTGCAATGCAGATCGCGCTCAGCTCCAGAACTCCATGCGGCGCGATGAATGCCAGGATCAGTTTTGCGACGCCCCTCGATGCGAACAATCCGACGCCGCTCCCGATTGATACGCCGTTGAACACGAGCATGAGAATCGTGCCAACCCCCATCGTCAGCCCCATCGCAAACGTCAGATATGTGACGGTCACGTTGTTCGAAATGATCGAGCTGGCCGCGATCGGCCGAATCTCTTCCGGAATCGACACGTACCCCTCACCGCGCCTTTCCCGGTCGCTGCCCGTCGCCGCTCTGCTGATCATCTCGTCAGGCAGAAGTTGACTCGCTACTGCCGGCTCGCGAACGACCACGACATATGCAGCTGCAGCCGGTCCAAAAAGCATCAACGCTGCGAGCCCAATTGGCCGCCATGATCTTCGCACCTGCATCGGAACCGTGTTCATCAGGTACTTCATGGCGGTTGCAATGCCGCGCCCGCGCTGCTGATACAGCAAATTGTGCCCTTGCGCCACCAAACGGCTCACGTAGAACAACGACTCCGTATCCCGTCCTCGGCTTGCAGTCTGCAGCCGCGCAAGATCCGTCGTCATCTCCCGATATCTTGATACCAGCACGGATACTTCTTCGGGCGACATCCGCGACAGGCCGCGCGCACTTGCTGCACCCAGCACGGTCGCGAAGTCGTTCCACCGCTTCAGCCCGAGCGCAACTATCGCATGCTGCTCCCTGTGCGCGCCGATATCGCTACGCGCAGCGACACCAATCCCCCGAGCGCCCTGCTCCGACTCATACAGCCGCACCAGAGCCGCACGCGGTGCCATTTCAGGTCCGCGGGGCAGGTAGTCGGCAAAACGCGCGGCAAGTTGTGCCACGATCGCATCCCGGTGACTTACCTCGAGCGCGGTACGACGCTGCATGTAACGCTCAAGAACAGAGTATTCCTCGTCGGTCATCCGCGCGAAAAAGGCTTGCGGACGTAACACGGTATTCGCCTTCGGGGCAAGCGCAGCAGCCTCAACCTTCTCCTCTTTCACCACGAACGTGCCAGCAACAATATCGCCGAGCCGTTTGCGTGACCTGTTGGTGAGCGCGATCACGATCGCCACGAGATACAGTGCGAACGCGTCCACGACTCTCAACAGATTTCGCACAGCCGATGCTGCGAATGTGATGGAGAAGCCGCCGTCACGTACCACCCGCAGCTTCATGATCCTCTTGCCGGGTGTCTGGCCGTCCCAGATTCCCTCGAAGATCACATAGTAGCCCCAGTTGACTACGAACACGGCAATGACGTATGCCGCACCGACCCAGGCAACAGACGGGCTCATCCGGTCCAGACGCATTCCGGTGTAGCTGGCCGCGAAGCCCAGAATCAGTCCCAGCACGATCAGCGCGCCGACGCTGATAAGGGCATCGATAGCCGCTGCTGCCCCGCGCGAACCGATTCCGGCTATCGAGTACGACAACGCGATCTGCTCCGGCGTCTCAACGTCGAGCGACACATCCAGGCTCGAAGTCGCACCCGAGGCCCGCGCGCTTGCAATGCCTCCTTCGTTCTTGTTAGCGGCCGTCATTTACCAACGCAGAAGGTTCGAAACAGGCTGTCCAGCACGTCTTCGACATCGATTGCCCCAGTAACATCCGAAAGCGCGTTCGCTGCCGTGCGAAGATGCACCGCCGCCACTGACGCCGGCAACCCCCCATCGCCAAACGCGACTGCGAAGGCCTGCACTTCGTCCCTTGCCTTCTCTACGCTGTAACGTTGCCGGGTCCTGGTGAGAACCGGTGCATCCTGTGGAACGCCGCCGTACCGGTTAGAGATCGTTTGTGAGATAGTCTCGAGCAGCTCGCGCATTCCTTCTCCAGTTACGGCACTAACGCTTCCTCCACGTTGTGCGCCGTCGAGGTCGGATTTCGTGCGCACCTCAAGCACCGGAGCATTGGTCAGTTTCGACACTATGCCGGCCGTGGCCGCAACGTCCGCGGCATTATCACCGCAAGCCAGCACAACATCTGCGGATTCCAGATATCTCGTCGCCACATCAATCCCGAGTTTCTCGACGATATCGCTCGTCTCGCGAAGGCCTGCCGTATCCACCAACCGCAACGGCCACGGGGACACGTCCAGCACAGCCTCGATTGCATCTCTCGTCGTGCCCGCAATTTCGGTAACTATCGCGCGAGCGGTGCCGAGCATCGCGTTGAACAACGACGATTTACCCGCGTTTGGCGCGCCTGCAATAACAACAAGCGCACCGCTTCTCACCAACTCGCCTGCGGGCGCCGTGTCCAGTAACGCCGTCAACGATGCAATGAGCTTGCTCGTTGCTGCATGGACTCGATCCGCTGGGATCGGTCCGTCATCTTCCTCCGGAAAGTCGATGTCGTACGCAATCATGGCTTCGAGGGCAATCACTTCGTCACGCAATTCGTCGATGCGGTGCGATAATCCGCCATCAAGCTGTGCAATCGCACTCCGTTGCATCGCGCGCGAGCTGGCATCGATCAGGTCGCCAACAGCCTCCGCCTGCACTATATCAAGCTTTCCGTTCAGGACAGCGCGCCGCGTGAACTCGCCTTGCAAAGCCTGACGCGCGCCGGCGCCAAGCAAAGCGGCTAGAACCAGCACCGGGACCACCACGCCGCCGTGTGTTGCGATCTCCACGACGTCCTCACCAGTAAACGATGCCGGTGCAACAAACCTGGTGACAAGTGCCTCATCCAGTACGTCCCCACGCTCATCTCTCACCGTGCATAGCGTCGCCTGACGCACCTGCGTGGGCCACGGCGTTACGCGCTTGCTTGCGATGGCGAATGCGGACTCGCCGGAAATCCGAATCACTGCGATCGCAGCTTTCCCCACCGAGGTTGCAATCGCTGCAATCGTGTCCTCTGCTTCGCCGCTCAAACGGATAACGACGCGACTTGAAGTGACTCACCCGGCTCGAGTATGCGAACGTCGGCACCACGTGGGTGCGTCGTTACGAGCTCGCGCAGTTCACGTATCGCGTCGTACGCCGATGCGGTTACGTGATTGAAGGTGCCCCAGTGGTACGGAATCAGGTATCGCGCTCCGAGCCTCTCGAACAACGTGAGTGCGCCCAGGCTCGTCAGATGCCCTCTGCTGAACCCCACCTTCCAGCTCGGCGCGTATCCAACCGGCAGCAACGCGACGTCTAGTCGCCGCCCCTTGAGCACCCAGTCCAGCAGCCCCTTGGAATCGTTAGCGAGCGCGGTATCACCTGCAAATAATACGCTCTCATGATTGGTAGCAATAAGATACATATTCGCTTCCTTTCGCCAGCGATCCAGTACATAGCGGTTGCCAGAATGCGTTGCCGCGGTTACGTGCACGGTGAGGCTTCCACTCGTTACAGTCTCTCCTGGCGCGAGTGCGATTGCGTTCGGCACACCATGACGCCTGATCCATCGCGCGACGGTTGGTGGCGCGAACAACGGGGCGCGCTGAATCTGGGCAAGAGACCTGAACGACAGGTGGTCGGCGTGTGCGTGCGTCAGCAGGATCATGTCCAACGACGGCAGTTTATCGATCTTGATCCCGGGTTCGCTCACCCGCGACAGAAACCGGCCCAGTGCCGGGTCGAAATTAGGATCGGTGAGAATTTTCTTCCCGCCGATCTCGATCAACAACGTCGCGTGACCGATGTACGTGATGCGCATATGATTCGATCGCACCTGACTGGACCGGGCACAGCGGAGCGGTGCCCTACAATCACACTACACTTTCGCGTTGCCCTTCGTCTTCGCTACTGCGTTCTTCGCTACTGCGTTCTTCGCCACTGCGTTCTTCGCTGGCGCGTCTTTCGCCGGCGTCACTGTCTTGGGCTTTGTCATTCCGCGCGTGCGAGAGAGGTGCCACTGCTGCGGTAGTGTTGCGAGGTTCTGTGTCGCGTAGTACAGGTTGAGACCGGCCGCCTCGCGATACAGGAACAGAGTGAACATTGCCGGCATGATGTAGCTCATCATTTTCGTCTGCGGATTCGGCGGCGTGTTCCGCATTCCCATCCACGAGATGAGATACATCGACGCGCCCATCAACAGCGGTAGGATATAGTACGGATCACGGACCGACAGATCGCTCATCCACCAGAATGGTACGCCGCGGAACTCGATCGTATTCCTGAACACGAAGAACAGAGCCAGCAATATCGGCATCGGCAACAACGACGGAAGACATCCGAGCAGTGGCGATAACGGATTCATCCCGTGACTCGAATAAACCTTCATTATTTCCACACGCTGCTTCTCGGGGTCGTCCTTGTACTTGTCCTGCACCGCGGTCAACTCCGGCTGCAGGATCTGCATCTTGATCGACGTCTTCATCGACGTCTGATACAGCGGCCACATCAGCAGGCGGATGAGCAGCCCCAATGCGATGAGCACCAGTCCGTAGCTGAGATTGAGGGCGCTGTGCATCCACAGTACCAGCCGGATTACCGATGTCGCTATCGGCTGCATCAGCGGCCGCACGAACGCCCAGCCGTATGGATTCACCTGGTCGAAGTCTCTGCCCAACGCATTGAGCTTCTTCCATTCCTGCGGACCTGCATACATGTCGAACGCGAATGCTCCATTCACCACGGGAATGACCACCGTTCCCGTTGCGAGCGTCGCGACCTTGGTGGTTCGCGCGCCGCCGACGAGATTCGCTTCCGTAAACTCGGGTCCCCTCTTTGGCGCCAAAAGACCGACGACGAAGTACTTCGATTTCGCCACAATCCACGTTACCGGCCCTTCTACCAGCTTCCGTTCACCCGGGTCCAAAGACCGGAACGTCACGTTCCGTGCAGCATCTCTCTTGGTCAGAAAGGCAAACGCTAGCGAGTTCCGATCGTCGTTTGTGTCTGGCTCCGTCGCCGCAAAAGTCTGCGGCAACGTGACCGCCAGATAGCTTCCAGCCTTCGCGCCAGCAACTGACCCAGTGATGTGCGCGACGAAGCTGTCCGGCACGGCTGAATACCTGATGCTTACCGGCGCCCCTGCCACATCGGCCGTATACGTGACAACGTCTCCGGACCGGGACATCTGGAATGCCGTGCCCGACAGGTCGGTCTCTTTACCATTAGTAACTAACTGATACTTAAGGACCGGATTTCCAGGGCCGCCTAGCCGGACCTTGGCCGCGTCGTTACCACTGACTCGATTTGCATAGGTATTCATCACCACAGCCAGCGGTGCCGCGCCGACGTTGCCGAGTTCGAAGGTCGCACCACTGTCGCGCCGAGCAGGTGCAGGCTCGACAGTGGTTGTCTCCGCAACTACTGCGACCCCGGGTGTTGCAGTAGTTGCCCGTATTACAGGACTGCCAGGCTGTGGAGCAGCGATGGCGGTAGACGTCACCCCGCTCGTCGCCCCGCTCGTTACGGCGCCACTGCTGGCTCCACTCGCTGTCTTTGCTCCGGCACTCGAACCATGAACGAGTACGCTGTCCGTTCCTGAAGCGCCTTTCGGCTTCGGTTGCTGCTTCGCCGGAAACAGGAACTGCATCCCGAAGATGACGGCAACGCATAACGCGATGGCGGTGATCCACCGTTTGCTACTATCCATAAATCAGTGCTAGCTCAGGGAACCGGGTCAAAGCCACCCGGCCGAAAGGGATGACATCTCAGAATTCGTCGTACCGCTAACCAGCCGCCTTTTATGGCGCCGTACTTATCAATTGCCTCGACTGCATAATTGGAACACGTGGGATAGTAACGGCACGCAGCCGGCATCATCGGTGACACGGCGAGTTGGTAAAACCGGATCGGTCCCCGCAATAGCCAGACCGAAATAGATCTGTGCCGTTTCACCGGCGACGCTACTTCACGAGATTCGTGTAACAATCCCATCTATCTCCCGCTCCAGCACATCAAAACTAGCCCAATAGGCACGCGGCAGTACGCGTACCAGTACGTCCGTAGGCGGTGCCACCCGCAACACTGGAAGCATGCGCACTCGCACAATCTCCCGCATTCGCCGTCGGAGTCTGTTCCGCTCGACGATGATGTGGCCGTACTTGGGAACGATGACTCCAACCCGCGCACACGACGACGGGGAGGCAGTGACCCGGACATCCAACAGTCCGGACTTCACCCGCTTCCCCGTTCGCCTCACAAGCTCGATATCCTGCGCGCGGGACAATTTCTGCGCGCGAGAAAACTTCAGGTGCGATGCCTGCGCTGATGCTGCCGTCGGTGCTGATCCTGATGCTGATCCTGCCTTCGACACAACCGACGCCTGGACCGCTGAGTCCGGCTTCGGACTCGCCGGACTCAGCGGATGATCAACCTCTCCCGTTTCGCCCGCAGGCATGTGCTGCAATCCGTGAGCTGGCCGCTCGAGTTATACGCCAGCGTACTTCGACGGTAGCTGCACCGTCAGACGCTTGCGCCCCTTCTTGCGACGACGCGCTAATACTTCACGACCCCAACGTGTTGACATACGCTCGCGAAATCCGTGCGTCTTGATTCGGCGCTTGTTACGCGGGCGATAAGTCGGCTTACCCATATATGCTCCTCAATGCTCTTGAACGGCTCTGGAACAACTTTAGCGAAAGACCGTTAAATCTAATGGCAGCAACAAGATGCAACAATAGGAAACACCTCCGACCAAGCGCACCAGACCGATAGTTGCTCGTACCTGATTGACTTATCCACATCGGTTCCGTAGCTTCGCCTCCCCGACATATGGAACCGCTCGATCTTTCTCCTGCCGAAATCTGGTCACGCTTGCTCGAGCGAGCTCGGCAGGAGCTCCCCGAGCAAACATTCCGCACCTGGCTTGAGCCCACGGAAGCCCTTGAGATCATAGGTAACTCCCTCATCGTCGGTGCTCCCGATCGTTTCGCCGCCGATTGGAACGAATCCAAACACTCCGCCCTGCTCAGTTCCTACGCCCCAGTAGCAATCGGCCAACCCTTAAAAATCGCCTTCAGAGTAACCGAGGAGCGCCAAGCACGGCCGCAGATGGATTTCTTCGTAGCCCCAACACCAGAAGAGATACCAGCATCATTAAGACCTCAACGCGCCACTGAGGCGCCACTCAACCATAGATACACGTTCGAGCAGTTCGTCATCGGGAAATCCAATGAACTGGCCGCAGCCGCTGCGTACGCCATAGCAGAAGCACCGGGGAAGATTTATAACCCGTTTTTCATCTACGGCGACACCGGCCTGGGCAAGACTCACCTCATGCAAGCCGTCGGTCACGCCATCTACCGGCGCGATCCGTCAACACGCATCACCTTCGTTGGAACTGAACAGTTTACCAACGAAATGGTCAACGCAATCCAGACCAGAACGAACCATGAATTCAGGCGTCGTTACCGCGAAACAGACCTGCTCCTCATCGACGACGTTCACTTCCTGAAGGGCAAGGAAGCGACCCAGGAAGAATTCTTCCACACATTCAACGCCCTCTACGAAGCTGGCCGCCAGATCATTCTGACCAGCGACCGGCCGCCCTCAGATATCGCCGGCCTCGAAGCAAGACTCGTGAGTCGCTTCCAGTGGGGGATGGTCGCTGACATCGAGCTTCCGGATTTCGAGCACAGAATCGCCATTCTCCAGCAGAAATCGCAACAGGATGATCTAGAAACAACGATCCCGGATGACGTCATCCGCTTCATCGCCGAACATGTCCGCTCGAGTGTACGTGAGCTCGAGGGATCCATCATCAAGCTTCTCGCGTACGCTTCGCTCAGGCACAAGCCAGTTACGGTAGAAGTCGCAAGAGAGGCACTACGGGACAAGCTCAAGGCATCAGAAGCCGCGGCTTTGGATGGGGCGCTAGAAGGCCTCACGATAAGTACGATTCAGATAGCTGTCGCCAAGGAATGGGGTACAACAGTTGACGGTCTCCGTTCTAAAACGAGGACCAAGGCTCTCACCGTACCCAGGCAGATAGCGATGTACCTGACCCGGGACCTTTTGGGGATCCAGCTCGTGGAAATAGGAGTAGCATTCGGCGGAAGGGACCATTCGACAGTGATCCACAGCCTAGATAAAGTAAGAGGGATGATGGGCGACGATCCGGCAACCCGAGACAGAATAAACCGAATCAGAGGGTTGTTGGCATCCATGAGGATGTGAACAGTTTCCAGTTGAGTTGTCCACGATTCCGTTTGGAAAAACCGACTTCTCGACAGTACGAATGTTAGCAATCGTTGAAATCATATGTTCTCCACAGAACAGTCAACACAGTTTAATCACGGAAGTGCATACAAAATCGATACTTACACTGTTTATCCGCTTCTGAACACTACTCTACTACGACTGCTAGATTTCTATATCATATAGGCTGTAATAGAGCCAGTGGTTTATTCCACAACGGCTCCCGGAACGATTATCGGGTACGTTCACCAATCTC
>JBDTIP010000181.1:0-8629 GCA_039936295.1 Gemmatimonadaceae bacterium | reverse complement strand
GTGACGGCCCCTTCGAACAACTGTTCGGTCTTCGTTTTTGTCATGGTTGAATTTAGCGTGACTCCGACCAGCGCGGGTCGGGTTTGGGGAGCGCGTCCCACTGCGCCCTGGCAGCCTCGGCGCCCGGTCGCCCAAGCAGCGCGTATGCGAACTGCTTGCCGAGCTCCACGCCGGGTTGATTGAATGCGTTTACGCCGTACATCTGGCCCGCGTAGGCCGTGGCAAGCTCCAGCATCATCATGAGACCGCCTACGTGCCAGGCGTCCACCTGCTCGACGCGGATCGTGAGATTGGTGCGGCCGCGTTTGGCGAGAGCGCCTGCCGTGGCCCGCTGCTCGATATTGAGCAGCTCGCCGAGTGTGTGCCCGCCCAGGTAGCCTAGCTCGTTCACGTGTTGGAACGCACTCGGGATGACGATGTCGGTGCCATGATTCTCGACCGCGATGAACGCGACACACTTGTCAGGCGGTCCTTCCATGAACGATTGCACCTGGCTGTGCTGATCCGTCGAGCCGAGCGCCGGGAGCGGTGTGCTTCCAACTGACTTGCCATCGGTGCGGTGCTTGCCCAGTGACTCGGCCCACAGCTGCACGAACCACGCTGCAAAATCGCGCAGAGGATCGGCGTACGGCATCAGCACGTCGACCACGCGGCCGTGGCGCACATCACTCATGTAGAACAACGAGCCGATGATTCCCGCGGGATTGTTGTTCAGCTCCGTGGATTCGCAGCGGTCCAACATTTCACCGGCGCCGGCGAGAAGTTCGCCGACGTCGATTCCAAGCAATGCAGCCGGAAGCGTTCCAACCGGGGTAAGAACGCTGTAACGGCCGCCGACGCCGGGAGGAATGTCGAGAGCGTGGACACCGAGCTCCTTGGCAAGTGGCCGTAGCGCGCCAGTCGCGGGATCGGTGACGAAAACGAAATGCTCCGACACTTTGAGACCGGCGCCGGCGACGCGTGCATGGGCGATGAGGAATTGCGACATCGTCTCCGCCGTTCCGCCTGACTTGGACGTAACGATGAAGAGAGTTCGTTCGAGCGCGAGGCGATCCAGCACAGCCTCGATCGTGCTCGGATCGATGTTGTCCAGGACGTGAAAGCGCGGATAGCCCGACCTGTCGTCGCTCGACAGCTCGTTCCAGTGAGGCTTGCAAAGAGCAGTCTTCAGCGCAACGGGCCCTAACGCCGACCCGCCAATTCCGAGCAGAACGACATCCGCGTACCGTCCTCGAACGCCGCCCGCGAAGTCGAGCGACTGCTGAAGCAGCGGCGCGTTGCGCGGAAGGTTCATGAAGTCGGCGACATTCTGTGCGCGTAGTGTCTCGACACCCTTGTGCACTGGAGGGAAGGAACCAACAGCTTCCTCCCATTCAGCGTCGGTCACGCCGTTCTCGACTGCGCTTGCCATCATGTTCGTGAAATCGATCGTTATCATATGCGTACCGTGAGTCCGTCGAATGCAGGCTGAATGTCGCGCGGCAGCTCGGCTTCGAGATCCGCATGGAAGTTGTCGTGCGTGAGATGGGTCAGATATGTCCGCTCTGCGCCAAGCTCCCGCGCCACGAGCACGGCTTCCGGCAAGCTCAAGTGGCTGGGGTGATCGGTTCGGAACAGTGCGTTGATCACGAGCACTTTTGCCCCGCGAAGGACCGTCGCTGCTTCCGGCGGAATGCTCTTGGCATCAGTGACGTACGCCAAATCGCCTATTCGATATGCAAAAACTGTGACAAGGCCGTGCGGAACCGAGACTGGGGTCACAACCGCGTCGCCGATGGTCACAGTAACGGCTGGGACAAGCGGGACAGCACTGCCCTGTGGCTTGCTCGTGCCCGGCAGTACGCGGGCGTTCTCATCGAAGATGTACGGGAACCTCTGCCGGAGGCGGTCCAGCGTATCCTCCGGACCGTACATCGTAAGCGCTGCAGCGCGCCGGTTGGTTATCGCGCGGATGTCGTCCAGGCCATGCGTGTGATCGGCATGCTCGTGAGTGAACAGCACTGCGTCTACTCGATCGACGCCGTTGGCAATGAGCTGCAGCCGAAGCTCTGGCGGTGTGTCGAGCAACAGTCGCGTACCACCGTCGGTCTCGACGAGGGCGCCGACCCTGTTGCGCTTGTCCCGGGGATCTGGCGATCGGCACACGGCGCAGCCGCAGCCAATCTGGGGCACGCCGAAGCTCGTACCAGTCCCAAGGAACGTGAGCTTCACGGACTTCTCACCAACGATTCAACATGGCGCTTGCGACAGTCTGCGGCGATGCATCACACGATCTCCACCTTGAGCAGATTTGTGGTGCCGGGAATCCCGAACGGGTGACCTGCGGTGAAGATGACGCGGTCGCCGGCTGCCGCGAGGTTGAGCTGTCGCACGACTACCTTGCCGACTTCCGCCATTTCCGTGTACGTGGAGCGCGACTCGGCGACATGCGGAATCACTCCCCAGAGAAGCGCGAGTTGATTGCGCGTACGGTTGTTGTCGGTGAGCGCGAGTATCGGAACGGGCGGGCGATGGGATGAAACGATACGCGCAGAAAAACCGCTCTTTGTGATGACCACAACCAGCGGCGCGCCGAGCATCTTGACAGCGGCGACAGTGGCGGCGGCGATCGCTACTTCGGTGGTGACAATCCCGAGCGGCGGTTCGTGCGGATCGTAGAACTGGCGAGACGGCGGATGTTGCTCGACCTCCGCAATGATACGGCTCATTGCTTCGACTGCGAGGCGCGGATACGCGCCGGCGGCTGTCTCGGCAGAAAGCATCACGGCATCCGTCCCGTCCAGAATCGCATTGGCGACGTCGCTCGCCTCGGCACGTGTAGGACGCGGGTTGTTAATCATCGACTCGAGCATCTGCGTCGCGGTGATCACAGGGCGCCCGATTCTGTTTGCCAGCGCAATGATCTTCTTTTGCGCGACCGGGACCTCTTCGAATGGGAGCTCCACGCCAAGGTCACCGCGCGCGACCATTACTCCGTCCGACGTACGGACGATCGCTTCGATGTTGGCGAGCGCTGCGTCTTTTTCGATTTTTGCGATGATCGCCATCCACGGCGGAAGCATATCTCTGAGCGATGAAATGTCCTCCGGCCGCCTTACAAAGCTGAGTGCGAGGTAGTCCAGTTCCTGTTCGATTGCGAACCGGACGTCTGCGATGTCCTTGTCGGTCAGTGACGGGGCAGATACTTGCACGCCGGGCAGGTTCAGACCCTTGTGACTCCGGAGTACGCCGCCATGGATAACGCGCGCGCTGACGCGAGGTGCCTGCACGTCGAGTGCGACGAGCTCGATGAGGCCGTCGTCGACAAGAATACGGTCGCCAACCTTGACGTCGTTGGCGAGCTCCGCGTACGTGACCGGTATCTCGCCGCCCATCTCCTCGCCTTCGTGTACGAGCGTTATGTCGTCACCAGGCTTGAGTGGGACGCTGAGAACAAGGTCACCGATGCGAATACGCGGCCCCTGCAGATCGCCGAGAATCGCTATGGGCTTTCCAAGCTCATCAGCAATCTCGCGCACCATACGAATTAGCTCTGCATGGTCAGCATGCGTACCGTGCGAGAAGTTGAGGCGCGCGACGTTCATGCCCGCTTCCGCCAGCGACATGATGGCGTCGTGACTCGATGTCGCTGGACCGAGCGTGCAGACGATCTTGGTGCGGCGTGTGTGCGGCATCAGACCGCGCTAGAGTGAAGCTGCGCTGCCTTTGACTTGATTCCAGCGCTGAGCGTATCGAAAGACTTCTCGAAGCTTGCGATGCCTTCGGCGAGCAACGTGTCTGTAACGTTCTCGAGACTCACGCCAGCGCGAGCAAGGTCGTCGAGATCCGCGCGAGCCTGATCCATGTGCGAGTCGATTGTCCTTGCTACGACACCATGATCGCGGAAATCGTCGATCGTCTTGGGCGGCATCGTGTTGACCGTATCCGGGCCGATGAGTCCCTCCACATACAACACGTCGCTATACGCCGGATTCTTGGTGCTGGTGCTGGCCCAGAGTGGCCGCTGCACGCGCGCCCCTTTCGCCTGTAGTGCGTTCCAGCGCGAGCCGCCAAACTTGGTAACAAAGAGCTGGTACGCCATCCTGGCATTCGCGATCGCAGCCTTGCCTTCGAGCCGACGAGCAACTCCGCCGATCGCTTCGAGTCGCTTGTCGACCTCCGTATCCACGCGGCTTACGAAGAAACTGGCGACCGACGCGATTTGATCGATCGGCAGTTTTTTCGCGACACGCGCCTCGAGACCATCGATGTAGGCATCAATCACTCGCTCGTGAGCCTTGACGGCAAACAACAGCGTGATGTTGACGTTGATCCCCTCGCTCGTGAGCTGGCGCACCGCTCTGGCCCCCTGCTCCGTGCCTGGCACCTTGATGAGGAGATTGGGACGATTGACGGTGGTCCAGAGCCGTCGCGCTTCTGCGCTGGTGGCATCGCCATCGTTCGCGAGCGAGGCTGAGACCTCGATGGATACGTAACCATCATTGCCATTGGTACGACGGTACACATCGGCGAAGATGTCACACGCATCGCGTACATCTGTTGTCTCTATCAGTTCGAACAACTGCTTGACATCGAGCGACGCCGGTGCAGCCCTGAGCTGATCGTCGTACGCAGTGCCCTCGGCGAGTGCCTTTTGAAAGATTGTGGGGTTGGAGGTCATCCCGGTGAGGACATCGTCAGTGAGGCGGCGTTTCAGATCACCGTTGCGGAGAATCGTACGATCTATGAAATCGAGCCAGATCGACTGGCCGGCGTCATGTAACGCCTGAAGGCGATGATTGTCCATGTCTGTGGTTTGGTTGACGGTCAAAGAAATACGCAGTGGCGCGGAATAACACGAGCAGCTGGCGGTACCCCAGCGACTCCACAACGGCATAAACAAACAGCCGCCCCACAGCACCGGGCCGGCCCTCGGCCGGGAAGAAGATTACCTGAAATACCACACTCCATATAGATAGGAGTATGCCGTATCCCACCACAGACGCCAAGTAGGCCCATGCAAATGACGCGCTGAGCGCGCCGAAAGCGAGGCCAACGATCAATCCAGCATATCCGAGGAGCTCCAGAACTGGAGCAACGATGATTCCGAGCCAGAAATACGGCATTGCGATCATTCCGAACGCTCCGTATTCAGGATTGACCAGCATGCCGGAGTTATCGACCAGCGATTGTACCAGTCCGCGGAGCCATTCACGCCGGGTCCTCCCGACGCTCCGAGCATCACCAGCGGTGATGTACCAGGCCACCGGGTCCGGGATCACTGGCATAGTCCCGTTGATGCCGTTATCGCTGAGAAACCGCGGCAGTCGCATCGCGATGTCGATACCTGGCGTCTCGCTGTCCGGATCGAAGCCGCCCATGCCGAAGACGTGCTCGCGCTTGAACATCACCGGATTGCTTGGAAGGACAAAATTGCTCGCCATCCGGTTCCAACCCAGTCGCTGAAACACGAATGTCCGCAGAGACTCGATAGTCTGACAGCCGTTGACCCAGCCGCTCCCAGGTGCACGAACGATCTGGCCGTCCCGGAGGTGTGCGCCTATTGCGGGCCGCAGCATGCCACTTGCGCAGGCGACGGTGCGATCGAGCAGGAACGGGCGGGAGAGGCGGAGAAGTGCATCGCGCTCGAAAAAGACGCTCTTCCCTGCCACCACCGCGTGCGGGTACCGCGCAGCATTCATTGCGGCATTAAGCGCGTCGCCAAAAAACGTCGACGGCATATCGAGGCACAACAGTCTTGGATGCACACGCGAGCGATAATAAGTCCGCACGGGCCGAGTCTTCACATTGATCGTGAACGCGGCAGGCACTTTGTAGAGCTGGAACTCCGCAGCAAGGTCCCGGAGAGCAGTACCGTCTTCACCATCTACGACGAGGACGACCTCGAAACGCGGATAGTCGAGTGCGAGCAGCATCGTAGCTGCTTCCACCGGATCGATAGGGCTGCCATGCAGCGACACGAGCACCGAAACGGGGGGTAGCGCCTCGGTCCCCACCAACGCATGAAAATACTCGTCGTCGGCAAGCTGCCAGTGGGACCACAGCTCGGGCACCGCGCACATCAACAGTAGCGCGTGAAACGAGTTCAGAGCAAGAAAGAAGATCATGATTGCTGTCATCACGCCCAGCAGTGCGACGGCAATCGTCATCCTGCGGATAACTCCGCTACACTGGCTTCGGACAGACCGATGACGAGCGTCGCCATGTCGCGGGCATAACGGTCATCGTTGGAAAGGGCATTCGTTAGCGCCTGTCTTCCCATCGCCCCCGTGCTCGCCAGCGCGAGTCCTGCACGGAAGCGAACCCACCAGTTTGTATCCATCAGTGCGCGCGCGAGCTCCGTAATCGTGCGCTCGTCGGGTGTTCCCGACAGCGCACGGGCCGCCTGCGCACGTACGCGCCAGTCTGAATCGCGCAGCATCGACAGCAGCTTCACCTCAGATGCGTCACCCGAGCGGTTGCGCAGCACGCGTGCCACGGCGACCCGTACTTCGGGATGCTCGTGGGTCGAGAGACTTGCTACGCGCGCCATGCAGTCGGCATCCTCCAACTCCGCCGCCGCGTGAATGTAGGCGTACAGCTTGTGCGGCGGTGCATCGGCGCGCAGACGCTCCAGAAGCATCGGTCCGACAAGCGGGGCGTAGGCGCGCAGTACGGAAAGTTGATATGTTCGAACCGCCGAGGACGCAGCCGAGAGCCCGTCGATCACACGAATGAGGAGTTCTTCATCCGCATACTTGTTCAGGCAAGCAGTCGCAGCGCTCTGCACTGCGGGATGCGCATCCGACAAGAGTTGCAGGATTGTCCCGCGATCCTCTCGGGTCGCGATCAGGGAGAGTGTTCGAGCTGCAGCAAGACGCTTCCACCAAAGGAGCGAGCCGGCACCCTCAACAGTCCGGCGCACCCATGGCTCCGCCTTGAGCGAATCCACCAACTCGTGTCGATCGACGGGCCGAACGCGCTCCAGCCCAAGCCATACGAGTGCCTGGGTCGTGTCGGATCGAGATGCGCGCCGGAGCGCTCCAATCACTTCGGGAACGCTATGCGCGCCGGATAACAGGCGTCTGTCGGCGCCTCCCACATTGTCTTCCTTGTCCGAAGCGGTCGCCATGCGAGCTCGCGACCGCCGCGCAAACTGTAGTGCGCCTGCCAGACTCGCCAGCCCGATCTGCGAGACACCAATCACCACCGCTACGTAGCCGTACGTCAATTCGAACAGTCGTTCGTGAAACGATGACAGCCCTTACAATCGACGCATTGTCGCATGCGGTCAAATATGTCCGACGCGCGTCGGAGGCGTCAGTGCGACAGCGATGCCGGCCCGCGCGACGCTGGGGTAGCCCAGCATCGCGCCGATCAGTAACGCGGTAGCGAAGGGTCTACCTCTTCCGTCCAGCTCACAATTCCTCCGGTGAGGTTGGTGATCCGCGTAAAGCCCCGCTCCAGCAGTTGTGCTGCAGCGTTCAGGCTGCGTACACCTCCCTTGCAGTACACGACGACCTCCCTGGACCTGTCCCAGCCCTCGCTTGCATGTCGAACAGTTGCGAGCGGAACAAGTCGAGCACCGTCGATACGCGCGATATCCCACTCGGCTGGTTCTCGGACGTCGACAAGGTCGAAATCATCGCCGCGAGAGATGCGCGCAGCCAGTTCGCGCGCGCTGATCTCGGGGATGACATTGCCACCCTGCGCTTCCGATCCCACAACTGCGCACGCATCTTCGGTATAATCGCCCTCGCGGTCAACGAGACTTCGGATTGTTCGGCCGCCAACCGCAGCGTCGCCGCAAGATGGACACGAAGGATCACGCCGCACGGCGATCGAGCGAAAGGTCATGCTGAGTGTCTCGATCAACAGCAGGCGACCTACAAGCGGATCGCCAATCCCGAGTATCAGCTTCAGGGCCTCGACGGCTTGTATGGTCCCCACCAGGCCTGGCAGCACGCCGAGGACGCCGGCCTCGGCGCAGTTTGGTACGAGGCCGGCCGGTGGCGGCTCGCGGAAAAGGCAGCGATAACACGGGCCATTCGGCGCACCGAAGACCGACGCCTGCCCCTCGAACCGGAAGATGCAGCCGAATGAGTTGGGCTTGCCGAGCAGAACCGCCGCATCGTTGGTGAGATACCGCGTCGCGAAATTGTCAGTGCCATCGAGGACGATGTCGAAGTCGCGCAGTATGTCGAGCGCGTTGGCGGCTTCGAATCGAGTGTTGAATGACTCGACATGCACATGCGGATTCACGTCACGAATCCGATCTCGTGCAGAGTCCAGCTTCGAGCGACCAATGTCAGCCGTACCATGGAGTAGCTGGCGGTGCAGATTGCTCGCGTCGACGACATCGAAATCGACCAACCCGAGCGTTCCGACACCGGCGGCCGCAAGATACAGCGCGCTCGGGGAACCTAGTCCGCCGGCACCGATCAGCAGAACGCGCGCGTTCTTGATGCGGCGCTGCCCGAGCGCACCGACTTCATCCAGCAAGAGGTGTCGGGAGTACCGCAGGATCTCGTCAGCGTCGAGCTGCGGGAGGTCTTCGCGCCCGGCAAGCGTGTGAGCGTGAGTCGGGGTTGCAATCGTCATGTTGGTCAGCCCCCGGCGATTGCGGGAACCAGCGTCACTTCGTCTCCAT
>JBDTIP010000180.1:0-7905 GCA_039936295.1 Gemmatimonadaceae bacterium | reverse complement strand
GTACCGCTCGAACAAGAGACCGAATGCTTCGCTCTCGCCCTCGCGCACCCGGTTGACGACGACCGCGTCGGATATCACCATGTCACTTAAACCCACGTCGGGGCTTCACGGTCACATCTTGGCTTGGTGCGGGTGAAAAGTCCACCCCTGGCGCGCCGGCGATCGGCGGTGCAATGTACAGGCGACCCTAACCATTCCTCAATGACGCTTCCCGACGATTTCGCTCCTGCCGTTCCGCCAGCGTCCGTGAAACCGGTCGGCCTGTGGGAAGACTTCATCGATATCTTCGTCTCGCCGTCAGAAGTGTTCGAGCGCCGGAAAGACTCCGGATTCTTCGTGCCGCTTCTGGTATTCGCGGTGTTTACGATCGTGATCACCATCGTTGGTCACTCGGCGCTGCAGCCGCTCATAGACGGGGAGTTCAATCGCGGCATAGCTGCTGCCTCGAAGCAGAATCCCCAGCTCACGCAGGAGCAGCTCGCGGGGCCGCGCGCGCTGATGGAAAAGTTTACGCCGGTGATAGTTGCCGTCAGTGCTTTTTTGCAACCGATCCTGATCGGGGTCGTGCTCTGGCTTGCGGGCAAATTTGTCGAGGCCAAGGAAAGCCTCGGCGCAGCCTGCATGGTTGCGGCATATGCCGTCTTCCCGCGCGTGATCGACACACTGCTTAGGGTTGGACAGGCAACAATGATGAATCCGGCCATGCTGACTGGGCAATATCGGGTTAGTCTCAGCCCGGCGCGATTTCTCGATCCGGACGTCGCGTCGCCTGTCCTCGTCGGAATCCTGGGCAGGTTTGACCTGTTCACGATCTGGGTAACGATCCTTCTCGCAATCGGCCTGTCGGTGGTTGCGAAAATTCCCCGTTCCAAGGCAGCGATGGCCGCGTTGATCGTCTGGGTCGTGGGCGCACTTCCCATTCTGTTCGGTGCGCTCAGAACTTCGTGATCAGTCATTGCATAAGCAAACAGGGCGGGACCCGAAGCCGGGTCCCGCCCAGTTTTCTTTCAGATCGCGCGCAATCGCAAACAAGTGGCGAAGTCAGGTTTCGATTGCGCCGTGTTCGACCGGCTCTCTGTCGCGACGAATGAATAGCGTGTCGTACAACAGCGCGGCGACGATCGAGCCGATTATGGGTGCGGTCCAGTAGATGAACTGACCCTCAAAGATCCCGGATGCGAGCGCGGGCCCGAACGACCGTGCAGGGTTCATCGACGCGCCCGTGAGCGGGCCAATCGCGAGAATGTCGATCGTCAGCACCAATCCGATGGCGAATCCTCCCACCCGCGGTGCCTTGAGATCCACCGCCGTCGCGAACACGGTGAACGTGAGGAAGAAAGTAGCTATTGCTTCAAGGATCCATGCCTGGGTTGCTGTTACGTCCAGTGAGATTGCCTGGCCGCCGTCACGCGTGGCGAGTACGATCGCATCGGGAAAGGTCCCCTTGAGAATGTATGCCGCCGCCGCCGCGCCAAGCAGCTGCGCGACTATGTAGACGCCAGCCATCATCGGGTCGATGCGTCGTGTGACGACGAACCCAAGTGTAATGGCGGGGTTGAAGTGTCCCGAGATTCG
The DNA here is from genome assembly GCA_039936295.1 of Gemmatimonadaceae bacterium. Classification (GTDB taxonomy): domain Bacteria; phylum Gemmatimonadota; class Gemmatimonadetes; order Gemmatimonadales; family Gemmatimonadaceae; genus Fen-1247. The sequence continues at coordinate 6,330 of JBDTIP010000180.1, read as the reverse complement.
CATGAGCGCTGTAACGAAAATCGCGAACACGAGGCCGTGCGCCAGTGCGACCTGAAGAAGGGCATCGGGTGAATTGGCCTGGGCCGCAGCCATGATCGCCGCGCTGCCAACGAATACCAGGGCGAAAGTGCCTATGAACTCCGACACAAAATGGCGTAGCGAATCGCGCATGCTTTACCTCGTGCAACGGTTGAGCCGGGGGAGCGGTATCACACCACCCGGCGGAAGACGAGCGCGGCATTGATCCCGCCAAACCCAAACGAGTTGCTGAGCACGTGCTCCACTCGCGCGGGACGACCCGTCCCTGTGATATAGCTAAGATCGCACTCGGGGTCGCGCTCGGTAAGGTTCACCGTGGGCGGGAGCCATTCGCGATCGATCGCCATGGCGCATATCGCTGCCTCGATCGCGCCAGAAGCACCCAGGGCATGGCCGTAATAGCCTTTGGTGCCACTGATCTGGACAGTCCGTGCCGCCTCGCCGAACACCTGCTTTATCGCGAGAGTTTCCGTGGGATCGTTGAGCGGGGTTGAGCTGCCGTGCGCGTTGATGTAGCCAATCTCGGATGGGTTCACGTCCGCGTCACACAGCGCCATCCGCATTGCGCGGGCGGCCTGGCTGCCATCAGGGCGCGGCGCTGTCATGTGATGCGCGTCGTTGGTCGTGCCAAAGCCGCACAACTCTGCATAGATGCGCGCGCCGCGTGCGACGGCCCTGCTGTACTCCTCGAGAATCAGGACGGCCGTTCCTTCTCCCATCACGAAGCCGTCGCGGCCATTGTCGAACGGCCGCGACGCGTGCTCCGGATCATCGTTGCGCGTCGACATCGCCCTGATCAGCGCGAACGCACCGTAGCACAGCGGCGCGAGCGGCGCCTCGGCGCCTCCTGCAATCATCACGTCAGCGTAGCCGTCGCGAATCTGTCGAAACGCCTCGCCGATCGCCATCGCGCCGGATGCGCAGCTCATCGCGTTTGTCGAGTTCGGTCCGGAGACACCCAGCTCGATCGCGATGTTGCAGCTCGCCGCACCACCAAATACGGCGAGCGCGAGCGTTGCATCCACTGCGCGCAATCCCTCTCGCAGGAACACGCTGAGCTGCTCCTCTGCGTATCCCACGCCGCCAAGCGCGGTGCCCATCATCGCACCTACGCGCTCGCGGTCCTCAACGGCGAGGTCCAACTCGGCGTCTTCCACCGCCTGCTTCGCAGCGGCTACGGAGAACTGGCCGAACCGATCGAGCCTGCGCGCGCGCTTGCTCTCGATGAAGTCGTTCGGATCGAAATCCGGAACCTCAGCCGCGTTGTGGCTGCGAAAGATGGACGGGTCGAAGCGCGTGAGCGATCGCACCGCCGAGCGCTCACGCAACACTCCATCCCACATTCCGTCCTTTGTCGATCCGATCGGTGTTATCGCACCGATTCCGGTGATTACCACTCTGCGCTTGCTGATCATCCGGCCTCCGCCGCGTGTGCCAGGCCAGCCAATGTGCGCGACGCAATGCCGTGCACGAATACCGGCCCGATTACCGCTGTAGCCGCGAATTGCCCGATGAGAGGCCACCGCGGTCCGTTCCACACGTGAAGAACCCGAACGTGCGTCCCTCGTGGAGTGGGCTCGAAGCTCCATTCCACGTCCATCCCGCGGGTAATACCCGCTACATGACGAAATCGGATCGCAGGCGACGCGTCTATCACCTGCATGTCCGACTTCCACCAGGTCGGCCAGTCGAGCGCCCCAAATGGGCGATTCGCAGACATCTCGACGACACCGCCGCCGTCGGGCGAGCGTGCGTCGAAGCGAACGAACCGATAGTGCGGCAGATAATCCGGCCATCGCTCGACGTCGCGGGCCAGCTCGAACATCCGCTGCACCGGTGAGTGCACCTCGAGCTCGTCCAGAACGCGCATGGGTAACCCGGCCGGCATCGGGCCAAGCTCGGCGCCGCCCGTCACGTGCGCGTGCGCCCCGTCGGAGTCCAGCTCGTCGTCATCCTGAATCCCAGCCGCCTGCGCACGGAAGGTTGCACGCGCGTCGCATCGCGGACTGCCGTTCCAAGCTCGGCGCCGGTGTAGCCGCGCATCACCGACAAAACGCCGTCGTGGCGTGTCACGCGGTGAAATCGGAGCGGGAACGACGCGAGCCAGAAGCCGGCAGCGGCGAGCCAGCTGCGTCGCAAGTCGCTTACAACCACTGCGACTCGTGCGACGCGATCCATCTCGCGCAGCAAGGTGGCCTCGTCCTCGCCGCGGAAGTGATGCAGCACCTGCGAGCACATTACCACGTCGATACTCGCGTCCGCAAAGGGAAGGGCGAGCCCACTGCCGCAGACCGCATAGACGACTGCCTCACGCGATGCTTCGGCGAGAACGGCCGCCGCGTCGAGTCCAATTGTAGTGAGAGAAATGCCAGCGGCACGTGCTGCGCGCGCGGCCGCCTGCGGAACGTCGCCCAGACCGGTCCCGACATCAAGGAGCGTCGCGTTCCGTGGAAGTTGCGGAAAGTGCGTCGCCAATTCGGACACCGCGCTTTGCGTGCCGCGAAAGACCATGTTGGATCGCCTGATGTCCTGGACTGTCCGAAGAACGAGTCGCGCGTCGTCGTTGCTGCTGTCGAGCAGTTCTGCGCCGTACTTCCGCGCCGGTGTCAGCAGTCCAGCCACGCGGTTACCTATCGCTCCAGCTGCGCGAATCCGCCGCGATAATACAGCAACGGCCGTCCATCACGGATCGCGGTTGCAACCGTCTCACCAATGATGATGGTGTGATCTCCCGTCGACGTAGCGGAGATCAGTTTGCATTCGACGAAAGCAAGGACGTCGTTCAGAACGGGCGCTCCATTCTCGCCACTCCTGTAACCGATTCCCTCGAAGCGTTGCGCGCCCGTGTCAGCGAAGCGCCGTGCGATGGGTTCCTGGTTGGACGCTAGAATGTTGATCGCGAAATACTGACAGCTGGCGAGAAGGTCGTGCATTGATGCAGTCTGATCGATGCAGACCACAACGAGCGGGGGTTGCAAAGACACGGACGCGAACGCACTTACCGTCATGCCGTGGGCCAGTCCGTCGGCGTTGGTGGCCGTGACGACGGTGACGCCAGTCGCGAAACGTCCCATCACGGCGCAGAATGCATCTGGGTCGAGACTCATACCCCGAACAGTAACAGCCGTGCGAAATACCCTATCCGGAGCACCTGGCTTGGCGGCACAAAATCCCCCGCGACCCCAATGAGCAGGTCGGCCATTTCCTTTCTTCGCGATAGAGCACGAGCGGCGTGATTGATGAGGGCAGGGACGGCAACTGTCCCGCCGATGAGCTTCTCCACCAGCCACTTGCCGCGAAACTCTGCGCGCCGGACGCGCTCATATTCCGCCAGAAACGTGGCCGACTTCTCCGGCCTGAGCGCTGCCTCTGCGGCATGAGGTGCCAGGAGCTCGCCACCCCGCAGGGCGGAATACACGCCCTCGCCGGTGAACGGATCGAAGAAGTCGGCAGCATCTCCTACGAGTGCTGCGCCGTGAGTCCACGCGCGTCGCGTGGACGACGCGAACGGACCCGTTGCACGCACGGGCTCGGTGCGCTCCGCGCCCGCGAAGCGGCTTGCGAGGTGAGGGTGACTCGCAAGCCAGCCGTCTAGGAGCTCGTTCGGATCCTGCGCCCCCACCCGCGCGACGCTTGCCGGAATCACGAGCGCGACGTTGGTGAGCCCATGACCAACGTCCGCGATTCCAGCGAACCCGTCGCGTTCGACGTGCATCTCTCCAACGTCCGAGACGCCCTGCACTCCGCGAAAGTGGGCCACGAAGGCCATGCGCCGCGGATAGCGCGCGACGCGTGTGAGGCCGAGCCTTCTCCCCACCACGGAGCGCAGGCCGTCGGCGCCGATGACGATTGGTGCGCAGAGTTCCCTCGTTGCACCGGCTGAATCCATGACTGCAACTCCGCGGACCCGCGCGAATTCGTCACGCAGGACATCCGTCACGCGCGCTCCTTCGATCAGAGTCGCGCCGACCGCTTGAGCGCGTGCCACCAGGATTGCATCGAGAACGGAGCGACGAACCGCGATTCCACGATCCCGAAACGCGCGGTAGCCGTGCCGCGCGACGAAACTCCCGTGAATCTCACAGCCATTCGGCGCTCGCACGCGCATTCCCGTCAGATGCGCCGGGCCAGACGCGTCGATCTCATCCATCGCTCCCATGCTTGCGAGTATCCGCGAAGCCTGCGGGCTGAGATATTCCGCGCAGACCTTGTCCCGTGGAAAGGACGCGCGATCGAGCAGAAGCACCTCGATGCCAAGCTTTGCCAGATGCCACGCGACTGATGATCCCGCTGGTCCTGCACCGACAACTATTGCCTGAAATTTTTTTGGTAGATCGCGACCTTCAACCAATAGAGCCCCATTAACCGGATGTTTCGGCGAGATAATAGATGATCAGACCCAAGACGAACCCGGATACGGTGGATAGTAGGTTGATCACATCGTTGTCCAACCCTGCAACGCCACCCGCACGGCGAGTCGCAGATCCGCAGAGGTGAACGGTGCGCTCGGTCGGTTCGTCGCACGCGTCGCACCAGCGTCGCTCCTGAATCGTTGCACCGAGCAAGGAGTCGACGATGGCCCCAACGCACCCGCATACTACGGTTGCAAGCGCCAGGCCGGATGTAAAACCGAGAGACATCGCTGAGATCCCCACAATTCCGGCACCGCCAAACCCGCCGACAAACCCCATGACCGTCACACCTCCGGATTCTCCTTGTCGAACATACGTCCGGGAGACGATCGATCGCGGCCGCCCGCCGAGCCAGGTGCCAACCTCCGTCGCCCAACTGTCCGCAGCCGCGGCAGATAGGGCACCGAGGGCGCCCCATGCAACCCAAGTCGGCATGCTCGGAGCAGCTGTCAGAGCCGCGGCAATCGAGTACACGCCTCCGTTGGCGAGCACCTGCAATCCGTCTCGTCGTTCACCCTTGGAGAGGATGCCGGCGGTGCGCTCGCGGGTCCGTCGAGATGTTAGATGTGAAAGGGCGCTCGTACCCACGAAATACACAATCAGGAGCGACGCCCAGTTCCAGCCTCCAACAGCGCACAGCGTCCCGCAGGCCACCGCGGCGGCGCATCCAGACCGGGTGAGCGCCCCGGCGCGCCACGCGATTACCGCTACGGCGGCGGCGGCGGCGAGGCCGGCAAGCGCTCTCCCAGGCAGCAAGAGGTATTCGGCTGGCAAAAAAATTGTCTCGATCACCGGTGCGAGTTAACTTGGCGCTCTACAATGTCGCCAGCTCATTCAATGTCAGTCGATCCGCTCGTACCGCTGTCCCTACTCGAGGCTGTACGCGAAGCTGACCGCCCCGATAGTGACGGCGAGGCGGAATATGCTCCGGAGTTCCTCAACAAGCGATTGGGTACAACCGATACGATCTATGCCCAGATCCGCCGCTACAGCGAGGCGGTGCGGCGCGGTATTCCCATCGACCCGGCGGAAGTGGTCGCCCTCGCGCGGCTGCTTGGCCGGCGCCCCGACGCTGTGGAGCTGTTCAGGGCCGCTGGGCGGGCGACGGCGAGAACGGCATACGGACGGCTCTCTCCCCTCAAGCGTGGCAGCGTCAACCTTCTGCCACGAGTTGTCGCGCGGCCGATTGCGCGCCGGCAGGCGCGAAAGCTGCTGGCTAAATACTTTGGCGCGGTACTCAATCGTTCGGGACCTGCTCTGCGGATGGACATCCCTGCGCGCGCCCCGATGGCCGAGGGCGCGGATGAACCCGGACGCCAGTATTACGATGCGGCCCTTCATGAGCTGCTCGGACTTCTTACTCTTACCTGACGAAAGGTTTACGCACGATGCTCTCTGCTTCAGACCTTGCTGAAATTCGAGTTGCCATTGCCGACGCCGGCGTGGACGGATGGCTTCTTTTTGATTTCCGCGGCATAAATCCGATCGCGGCAAAGATCGCCGGCATCTCCGGCATGGTAACGCGGAGATATTTCTGCTATATCCCGCGGGACGGCGACCCGGTTGCAATAACTCACGCTATCGAACAGGGCCCGTGGGACAAATGGCCCTCCGATTGGCCCAAATACGTTTACAGTAGCTGGCGCGACCTCGAGAGCTATCTCGCGAAGGTGGTGAGCGGCCGCCGCGTGGCCATGGAATACTCCGCGGGCGACGCAGTGCCGTACCTGGACCGGATTCCGGCTGGAGTCGTGGAGATGGTCCGCAATGCTGGCGCCGAGGTGGTCACGTCCGCGGATCTGGTTACGCGGATTTATGCGGTCTGGACACCGGCCAACCTGGAATCGCACAAGCGCGCGGCGCAGCACATTGCACGCAT
>JBDTIP010000179.1:0-4048 GCA_039936295.1 Gemmatimonadaceae bacterium | reverse complement strand
GCGCGTGCGACGCTAGCGACCGCGACGCTAGCGAGTGCGACGCTAGCGAGTGCGCACGTCAATGCGCGGGCCAGAGCGATCATGGGTAGGGATCGGATCGACATACCGCAACTTACGAGCGCGTTATAATCATGCCGTACCACAACGGCAAACGGTAGTCGCATCACGGCCGAACGCCTCCATGGCGCGGCGAGCGCCCTCATGCGCTCCGGCGGCTGGCGTCGTATAGGTATCGCCATATCTTAAAGCCATGAGCGTTGCTGACACCGTCCGTGAGTCCACAGTGCTCGAGGAAGAGCGAGATCGTGCGGAGCGCAAGGTGAACTTGGTGCGTGCAGTGATCTTGCTGGTGCTTACCATCGCAGCGACCGCGTACGCTCCCGTACTTCCGCGCACGCTCAACTTCGTCAACGGCCTCGTTCTTCTGCCGATGCTGGCGTGGACCGTGGCTCAGGCGTGGCTCTTCTATAAGCGGCCCGTGCTTCCGTCCTGGCTATCGGTGGTGAACCCGATCGTGGACGTCTTAGCGGTCACAGTCACGATGGGCGGCTACGGTCTCGAGTCGACGCCGACCCTCGCGCTCAAATCGCCGCTGGTGCTGGCGTATTTCGCCATACTCGCGGCACGTCCCATTCTTTCGTCAGCGCGACGCGCGGCAACCGTGGCAGTTTTCATCCTTGTCTGTTACGCTTCTCTCGACTTTCTCTTCCTAGTCCTGCGAGGCGTCCCGATCAATGACCCGATTTCGGCGAGCGGTACCGCGAGTGTCGCGTTGCTTGACGAGGCCGCGAAGTTGATCTTGCTCGCTGTTGCTGGCGGAATCGCGGCGTATGCGACGTGGTGGCACGAGGAGCTTGCGCATCGGTACGCGGCCCAGGCGAGTGAACAGGCAGTGCTCCAGATAAGCCTCGCATCCTCGCGATTGGACAGCCTGCGTCAGCAACTGCGCCCGCATTTCCTGTTTAATGCGCTTAACGCGATCACAGCGCTCGTCGATGCAGATCCGCGCATGGCGCAGCGCATGATTGTCGGACTTGGCGAGCTCATGCGCGTATCGCTTGACCGCGATGGCGCCGAAGAAGTACCGTTGCGGGACGAGTTGCGCATTCTGGAACACTATACGGCTGTCCAGCGAATCCGCTTTGAAGATCGCCTTGTGATTGTCACGCGCATCGACGATGCCGTGTACGAAGCGCTGGTGCCGACCATGATTCTGCAGCCGCTCGTGGAGAACTCTATCCAGTACGGTCTCGCGCAACGGCGCGACCGCACGCACATCGAAATTCGTGCGTGGCGCGACGCCAAGAGCTTGGCGCTTGAAGTGGTCGACGACGGCCCCGGTCTCGGCGGTCAAACTGCAGTCCCGGTGCCCGAACGTGTCGGGATCGGTAATGCCAGAGCACGGCTGATGTACCTGTACGGAAAGTCGCACGCGTTCGAGGTGGATAGTCCGCCGCATGGAGGTTTTCGTGTCTCGATGCGCATCCCCTATCATGTGGCTGCGACCAACCGGGTTTGACAACAACGGAAAGGCGAGAGTGAGATCATGATAGCACCGTTCAGGATAGTCATTGTGGATGACGAACCGCTCGCACGTAGGCACGTGCGCACAATTCTGGAATCGGATACAGAAGTCGTCGTTGTTGGCGAAGCTGGTAACGGACGCGATGCTGTGACCGCGATCCAGGAGCTGTCGCCGGATCTGGTTCTGCTCGATGTTCAGATGCCAGAAATCGACGGCTTCGGTGTCGTAGCGCAACTGGATCAAATGCGAATCCCGGCAATTGTGTTCGTGACTGCGCACGATTCGTACGCCATCAAGGCGTTCGACGCGCACGCGCTGGATTATGTGCTGAAGCCGGTCGCGCACGACCGGTTACTCCAGGCAGTGTCTCGCGCGAAGGCGCGCCTCAAGTCGGTGGACACGGCGGGTAACATGGAACGCCTGCACGCTTTCCTGGACAACATCAGCGTGACTCGCGCCACCGAGAGGCTCGCGATCCGCGTCGATGGCAAGCACCTCCTCCTCGCTGCGGACAGCATCGATTGGATCGAAGCTGTGGACGACTACGTCCGGCTGCACATTGGCAAGACATCCCACTTGGTCCGCGCCACGCTCGGCTCATTGCACGCCAAACTTCCGTCAACATTCATGCGGATACACCGATCCGCGATCGTTAATACTGAACGCATCAAGGAGGTGGCCCCAAACGATCAGGGTGACTACCGGATCACCCTGCAAGACGGCACACGCCTGCCGTCCGGGCGCAGCTATCGGCCAGCCGTAGCCGGCTTCCTTCGGTCCCTGACCGTGTAGGGTCGTCGCTCGCCGCGATACTCACGCGCCTCGCCGCAATACGACTGCACAGGCCACATGCCAGCAGCGACCTTCCACACATGAAAACTCTATCGCGCATCCTCGCTACCGTCGCCATCACTGCCGCTGCCGCGTGCGGCGGCGGATCGGGCTATTCAAGTGGTGGTGGTGGTGGCACTACCACTGGTCCGAATCAAACAGCCTGCCCATCTACGCCTGGAACAGTCTGTCTGGTCAGCGGCAACCAGTTCAGCCCGACCACGATCACGGTCTCACACGGCAGCAACGTGACTTTCGACAACATTTCGGCTACTACGCACAACGTCACCTTCACGACTGCGGGTGCGCCGGCCAATGTACCTAATTTTGCGTCGGGCTCCCAGCCTGTTGCCTTTCCGACGGCTGGAACGTACAACTACCACTGCACGATTCATGGCTTGAGCATGAGCGGCGTGGTGATCGTGCAGTAGTGCGCGCGATCGAGCGGGGTATCTAACGTGGAAAGCAGGACAAAGCTGCTCGGGCACCCCGCGCATCAGATCGTCGTCGCATTCCCGATGGGGCTGCTCGCCACGGCGGCCCTCTTCGATGCGGTCTACGTCGTCAAAGGCGACAGCATTTGGACGATCGTTGCATGGTACATGATCGGTGCCGGAGTCGTTGCCGGCCTGGCAGCGGCTGTTTTTGGCCTGATCGACTACATCGCGATCCCGTCGGGCACGCGGGCGAAGAAGATTGGCGGCCTCCACGGGCTGAGTAGCGTAACGGTCGTAGCGTTGTTCGGGGTCAGTTGGCTGTTACAGTATGACGCACCAGGCTCGCCGCCTCCGGTCGCGCTACTCCTCTCGTTCGGCGGCGCGGCCTTCCTCGGACTAGCCGGCTGGCTCGGTGGCGAGCTCCTGAATCGCATGGGCGTCGGTGTCGATGATGGCGCGCATCTCAATGCCCCCAGCTCATTGAGCGGTAGCGCTCAGTTTTCAGCGACTGCCCCGAACCCTGCGTCCGTGCATGTAGACAGCTAGACAGCTGGCTGGACAGCTGGCTGGACAGCTGGCTGGACAGCTGGCTAGCGTAACGGGTGGAGCGTTGCGCTAGCTCAGTAGCGCCACTGACGGGATAGAAACAATCCAAACGCGCTGGTGGTCTGCGGAGTCTGAACCGGTGCTAGCGTTGGCTGTGTGGTCAGATAACGCGGCTCGAAGCTCGCGTCGATCTGATAGCCGGACCGCGAGCTGAAACGGTGTGTGATGTCGAACCCCGGTCGCTGAAGAGATGCAGGGTCCGGCCGCACCTGCAGTTGCAGGAACGTATTGACCTGGATGTACTTCCCGAACTCGATCTGCGTCGCGCGCAGGAAACTTTCTGCATCCAGTGAAACGTCGGCAGGAGTGATGTCAAAGAAATCGGCTCCGAGTGATCGAGCGGCCTCGCTGGCAGCCTGATTCGTCGCGGCGCCGAGCGCGGCTGCGGCGACCTGCTTCGCAGCGAATGCGGCTCCAGCGCCAACGACGTTGCCGCCGCCCGATGTGAGGCCGCTGCCTCCCCCCTGTTGTAGCAGGGACGACGAAGACTGGCCAAACGCCAGGTAGCTCAACAGGTCGGTTTGCGAAATCGGCGGCTGAGCGTCGCTCTCGAGCGAAATCTTCGGCTGATTCAAAGTTCCAGAAATGATGATTCGGATCGCGATCGCTTCTCGGCTTGGCAATTGCACGTTGTACTCGCCAGTCACCT
>JBDTIP010000178.1:0-16561 GCA_039936295.1 Gemmatimonadaceae bacterium | reverse complement strand
ACGGAGCTACTTGCCGGCGCGCTGAATACACTCCGTGTTCGCCTCAGCGAGACCTTATATTTGTAGGCTGTGAAAGCGAGTACCAAATTCCTGACTGGCGGGGCGCTGATACTTGGCGTCGCCGGATATCTGATGGCTAGTTCCATCAGCAAGACGGGGACGTATTATCTGACCCCGACAGAGCTTTCGACGAGGGTGGCTTCAGATCCCACGTTTTACAACACGGGAGTCAAGGTAGGTGCGCGCGTCGTAACGGGCTCGATCGTTCGAGTGCCGGGCGGCCTCGAGACCAGCTTCAAGATGACCGACGGTACGCACACCATCGGTGTTGATTATCGTGGCATCGCGCCCGACACGTTCACCGATAGTGTGGAAGTTGTGGTGGAAGGCCGGCTGGGTCGCGATCAGGTATTTCACGCAACAACGCTGCTGGCGAAATGCGCCTCGCGGTATGAGAACGCGCCGGATCGCCCAGCGCGCGTCCAGACGTGACGTTGGCGCGGCGATGACCGCGCGTTACCACTTCTTACAATGATTCTTGTCGGTGAGCTGTCGCTTTGGGTCGCCCTTCTCATGGCGGTCTGGACCGCGACTGTTTCGTTTGCGGGCGGTTCGCTCAATCGCCAGGACCTTATCGAGAGCGGAGTTCGCGGGACGTACGCGACGTTTGCGATGGTGGTGCTTGCTTCGATCGGTCTCTGGACCGCGATCTTCACGCACGACTTTTCCTTCAAGTACGTAGCGTCATACACCAGCGCCAACCTGCCCAAGGCCTATCTCTTCACTGCATTCTGGGGTGGACAGGCGGGCTCGATGTTGTTCTGGGTACTGATACTCACGTTCTTTTCGACCATTGCGGTGCTCACGAGTCGCACCCGGAACAGGGAGCTGATGCCGTACGTCATCGGCACGCTGGCCGTGATTGCGATCTTCTTCCTGGCGACGCTCTGCTTCGGATCCAATCCTTACGAGCGGTTGGATTGGCTCCCAGTCGACGGCCGCGGTATGAATCCGCAACTGCAGAACCCGGGGATGGCGATCCATCCGCCGAATCTCTACCTGGGTTACGTGGGAACGAGCATCCCATTCGCGTTCGCCATTGCTGCGCTCATTTCACGCCGGCTCGACTCGGAGTGGCTCGTGGCGGTGCGGCGCTGGGCGTTGGTTAGCTGGTTCTTCAACACCACGGGCATCATCCTTGGAATGTGGTGGGCGTACGTAGAGCTCGGCTGGGGTGGTTACTGGGCGTGGGATCCGGTCGAAAATGCCAGCCTGCTGCCGTGGCTCACGACAACGGCTTTCCTGCATTCAGTAATGGTTCAGGAAAAGCGCGGCATGCTGCGCAAATGGAACGTGACTCTCGTCATCTGCTCGTTTCTGCTCTCGATATTCGGCACCTTCATCACCAGAAGCGGCGTGATATCGAGCGTGCACTCGTTCGCGCAGTCTCCGGTGGGCAACTGGTTCGCGGGATTCCTTGGCGTCGCGATCATCGCGAGCGTGTATCTGGTGTCGACTCGCTTGAAGGATCTAAAGGCGAACGCGGTGCTCGAGAGCATGGTGAGCCGCGAGGCGGCCTTCCTGTACAACAATCTCGTTCTGGTTGGCATCGCGTTTTCCGTGTTGTGGGGGACATTGTTCCCGATAATCACGGAAGCGGTACGCGGAACCAAGATCACCGTTGGGCCGCCCTTCTTCAACGCCGTCAACGTTCCGTTGGGCTTGCTTCTCCTGTTGCTGACGGGAATCGGTCCACTGATTGCCTGGCGTAGGGCATCGCTTGCCAATCTACGCCGTCAGTTCACCTTTCCGGCCGCCGCGCTGATCATAACCCCGGGCCTTCTCTTCGCGGCTGGAATGCGGAGCCTGTCTGCCATAATAGCTTATGCATTCGCGGCGTTCGTCACGGCGACGATTCTTCAGGAGTTCTACAAGGGCGTGGGCGCGCGGCGGTCGATGTATGGGGAAGCCGCACCTATCGCGCTCGTTCATCTTATCGCTCGCAACCGGCGCCGCTACGGCGGTTACATCGTGCACGCCGGCGTGGTAATCATCTTCTGCGCATTCGCGGGGCTGGCGTTCAAGACTGAGCACGATCTAACCATCAGCGCGGGCGACACAAAGACGCTTGTGGATCCGTTCGGGCATACGTGGACGTTTACGAGCCAGGGTGTATCGCGCTACGACGTGCTGAATCGCGAAGTAACCGCGCTCGCGCTCGAAACGCGGCGCGACGGCAAGCGGATGGGCGTGATAACGACCGAGAAACGGCAGTATTTCTCTGGCAACGATCCGAACAATCGTGTACCAACGTTCGAGCCAGCGACGGCTGTTGGAATCATGGGCTCATTCAGGCAGGACGTGTACGTGACGCTTGCCGGCGTGACCGGCCAGGACACTGGCGAAATACGAATCACGTTCAATCCACTGGTGCGCTGGGTCTGGTTGGGCGGCATGTGCATGGCTGTCGGCGGCCTCATCGTCATGTGGCCGCAGGCCGAGCGACGTCGGAAGCAGGGTGGTTATGTTACGACATTGAGACCTGATGCCGCAGTGGTCGGAGAAGGGTTGTGATGATCGGCCGAAGACAGTTTCTGCTTTCGATTGCTGGCAGCGCGGTGCTTGCGAAGGTTGCGGGCGCACAGGGCTCGGCGAACACAATGGACATGTCGATGAGCACCGACGCCTACAAGCCGGTGCGCCTGCCACCGAAAGCTGGAGCAGTGCCGTCGCTCACCGACGCACAGCGCGACGAGTTGGAGCACCATTTACACTGTCAGTGCGGATGCCTGCTGGATGTGTACACATGCCGGACGACGGACTTTTCGTGTCCAGTGTCGCCGCCGATGCACGTCGACGTAATGGGGCTTATCGCCGGAGGTTATGGGGCCACGGAGATATTGGACGCGTTTCGCGTCGTTTACGGAGAGCGCGTGCTGATGGCCCCATTGAAGCAGGGCTTTAACTGGGTTGGCTACCTCCTTCCGTCTGCCGCTCTCGCGACTGGGAGCGTAGTAGTATTCGGCCTCCTGAAGCACTGGAGCCGGCCGGCGTCACCCATACATCTGGTTGATGACACGGTGCATGCGACTCCGGACGAGCTCGCACGCCTGCGGCAAGCAATGCGAGACGACACGTGACGGCGATGATCGTCGGCACTGCGCTCGCGATCATCGCGTTGTGCTTCGTACTGTATCCGCTCTTTCAGGAGCCATTGGGGAGGAAGGCTTCATCGCCAGTGCTGGGTCGCGGCACTGGCGTTACGACTGCGGTCGATGCGCTGCGCGAGATTGAGTTCGACCACGTAACTGGCAAGTTGTCGGATACGGACTACGCCGAATTGAAGGCATCGTACACTCAGAGCGCCGTCGCGGCGATGCGATCGACGGATAAGCAGAGCGCGGAGGTGACGCCGTCGAGCGCAATCGTGTGCGCCCAATGTGGACCGCGGCCGGAGCAGGATGCTACTTACTGCTCGGCGTGTGGTCGCGCGCTGGCCGCTTAGTTTGTTGCGACCGATCAGTCGGGAGGCTAGAGCGCGGCGCCTCTGCTCGCGTTCACGTCCACCATCTACGGTGACATCAATTGTTCTTCCAGACACTATCTCTGGTGGGGGCCGCTCTGCTTCTCACCGGGTTCGTTGCCATGCAGCTTCGGCGGATGCGCAACGACGGAGCGCTGTTCAATGCACTAAACGTTGTGGGGTCCGGATTGCTTGCCTGGGTGGCGATTCACGATCGCCGTGCGGGATTTATCCTTCTCGAGGTCGTGTGGGCACTCGTATCACTACCGCCGCTCTTCAAGGCGCTGACGCGGACTAGCGCTCCAGCGCAATGAGTCGCCGCACTGCGATTCGAATGGGCAACAGTGTTGCACCAACGCAGAGAAGCGCCGCCGCACCAAAGCCGAACAGCATCTCGGTTGGCTCGATGGGATCCCCAAACGCGCTAGCGCTGAGATAATAGTAGACTGGTCGCGCCTCCAGAACGATCACCACGCCGATCAGTGTGACCGATGTCATCATGAAGATCAGGCCGCCGAACGAAGTAGGAATCTGTGCGGCATTTTCCGTGTCGAATTGTGGAAAGATCGTCCCGGCCCCGATAGCAAGCCCGCATATCGCAAACGTGAGCAGGGTGATCGTCCCAATCGAGACTGCAGTCATGAACTCGCTGACTTGCAATAGTATGTCCGTTGTGAAAACGATCCCGAGGGCGAGTAACAGGAGCGGCAGCGTTCCGACCCAGAACTTCGCCCAGAGGAGATCCCGCATGGAAAGAGGGCTCGCCTTGAGAAGCCACCACGTGCGCCCCTCGAGGCTGACGGACGGGAATACGAACCGCGCCGCGATCGAAGCGAGCACGAATCCGGCGAGCACCAGATTGAGGAACGGAATTATGTTGGCGAGGAGAAATGTTATGCCTTCGCCCCGAAGGGGCAGAAATCTGATGTTGAATACATAAACCACAACCAGCACTACCAGCAGGATCAGCTGCGACCATTGTGTTGTGTCACGAAAGAACACGCGCAATTCCTTGAGCACGAGCTCGCGCCGCGTAGTCGGTAACACGCTCATGAGGGACGTGACACTTGCGCGCCGATGCCGAACACTCTGGCCAGTTCCTTCCTGGGACTTGGTGTAGCCAGCCGCATAGAGCGTGTGATGCAGCATCGCGCCGATAGCGACCAGAGCAGCGGCCGTCGACCAGAGTAGATAGAAGGGCAGCAGATCGGGCTCGTACCGCAGCCATCCCAACACGCCGGACTGTACCCAGTCACTCGGCATCCACGGCGACGATGGCGTTCGCAGGAGGGCGAGGAAGTCCACCAACGATCGGAAACCTTCGGGTCGCGCGAGTCGTTCCGGGCGAAGCAGCCTGAACGCGAGGATGAGCCCCGCTGCGGCGAGCACGGTGATCACGCTGAGAATGTCGCGAGTGCGACGCGCCGGAAACACGTTCACCAGCACGAGCGTTAGCATGGCGCCAAGTGCTGCTGGGATCACGAAGAATGGCACCACGGCAGCAAGCGCGATCAACGGATACCACCAGCCGCCATCGTACGCCATTCCGTACGCGGTGAAGATCGGAAACGCCATGAGCATCACCATCCAGCTTGAGTTGAGCAGCGTTTCGGTAAGCTTTGCGCCGTATACGGCAAGCCAGTCGATCGGAGTCCCGACGAGCATATCGAGATCGCGCGCGAGAAAGAAAGTCGATAGCGACGTGATGACGTTGGACAGGAGCAGCAGCCCCATGAAGCTGACAAGCACGAGTCCGAGCAGCTTCGCCGCTAGCAGGGCTCCGATCTCCGGAACGTTCTTGAAGTACATCAGGAGCCGGTAGGTTACACCGAATACGAAAAGCCAGAATAGCGCACCAACGACCGACAGAAGTACAACCCGAGCGGCGCGCCCGCGCGTGCGACTTCGCGCCGACGCGCGAACCGACTGGAATTTTGGTGACAGGACGTGAAGCAGTTGTCGCAGCACTATTCAATGCGCCTTATGCGGAAAGAACTTCGAGCGCTGTCCGCGCTGGCGTTTCGCCCGTGAGGCGCAGAAAGATCGCCTCAAGTCCCGCGGCGTCGCCGCTGGTGCGAAGCTCTGCCATCGTCCCCAGGGCTGCAACGCTGCCGTGCTGGACGATCGCGATTCTGTCACACAATGTTTCCGCCACTTCGAGCGTGTGTGTCGACATTACGATCGTATTGCCACGGTCGACATACGCGCGGAAGAGATCCTTAAGGAGTCGCGCGGCTTTCGGATCAAGCCCCACCATCGGCTCGTCGACGATGATCACTTCGGGACGGTGCACAAATGCGCTTGCGATTATCAGCTTCTGCCGCATGCCATGGCTGTAGCTCTCCACGAGT
This sequence comes from Gemmatimonadaceae bacterium, assembly GCA_039936295.1. GTDB lineage: Bacteria > Gemmatimonadota > Gemmatimonadetes > Gemmatimonadales > Gemmatimonadaceae > Fen-1247. The sequence goes on along the minus strand of JBDTIP010000178.1, from coordinate 10,687 downwards.
TCGTCCTTCCAACCATCGAGGTCGAATAGTGCGAGTAGCTCCTCGCCCCGACGGTCGATAATTGCGCCTGACTGGCCGTACAGGCCAGCGACAAATCGCAGGAACTCCATCCCGGTGAGCTTTTCGTATATGAATGGGCGATCGGGGATGAATCCGAGCTTCGCCTTAGCGGCGACAGGATCGTCGGCCATGCTTACGCCGCCAATCCCAACTCGGCCGCTCGTCGGTTGCAGTATTCCGGCAGTCATGCGAAGCGTGGTTGTCTTGCCGGCGCCGTTCGGGCCGAGCAGACCGAACAGCTCACCACGATTGACGGTCAGGTTGATATCCCTGACGGCTGTGAAATCGCCGTAACGTTTGGTGAGGCCGAGGAGTTCGATCAATGGATGCGGAGTTTTTGATTGAGCGTGGCGATCTCGTACGCGGTCCGTGTTACCGATGCTCCGCCGGGCCCCGACGCAGCGACGATTCGCCCCTCTGCGTCAACCCACGCAGAAATTCCCTTCGACGGCGCCACGATCTTCCACGACCGCACGGTGTCGAGGTGAGCCGCCGTCCACTGACGACGCGTCGAATCGAACACCGCACTGTCCACCACGCTGAATAAAGACTCCGCTGCGATGCCAAGCGTCACTCGCTCAACCTGTCCAGACAATGGATTGTAGATCTGCGCTTCGGCGTTGGCTCCGACATGTGGGGTTCGCGTCAGCATCAGAGCCATGGAGGCCAAGCTGGGCAGCGTGACGTCCGCGCTGCGTTGCGGCCGACTCATCTCGTGCAGCGGGCGCTGATCACTAATGCTGATGGCGAAACTGTCCAGCGCGAGCCCGCGGGAGAGATATGCCACCGAGCTCGCCGCGACAGTCTGGCTGTCATGGGCGATCAGCGCGCGGACTCGAATCATCTCCCGCGCAGTGAAGCCGCTGGCGGTAGTGTCTATTGACGAGCTGGCGTAGCCGATCGGTAGAGTGTCCTGGGCCACGACGTAGAAGTACGTCGCGGGTGCCACGTCAAGCGCCCCCCGGGCGAGCAGCTGCGCGTCAGTCCGCGAGTGCCTGCGTAGCGCGAGGAGGGCGATTGCACCCCCCCACGCTACCAGAACCAGTCCCGCCAAGAGGCGACGGTCCGGTCGCCACGTCACGCGATGGCCAGCCCAGTCTCGTCAGCAATCCAGCTGAGGTATTTCGGCAACCCGGCCGCCACGGGCAGTACGAGCAGCTCGGGCAGTTTGTATGGATGCAGGGTCTCAAACGACTGCTGCAGCGCGTCCAGGCAGGCGGATCTGGTCTTGAGCATCAGGACGACCTCCGCCTCGTCGGCTATCTTGTTGTCCCAACGGTAGATGGAGCGCGCCTTGGGGATCATCGTCCCGCACGCTACGAGGCGCCGTTCCAGAAGCGCGCGGATGAGGGTGGCTGCGTCGTCCTCCGTCCCGACCGTAGTCAGGACTACTACTGCGTCGGAATGTGGCATACCCGAATTTACACCGTAAGTCCGTTAGGTTTAGAGGGCTATGGCAGAAGAAGCACTAATAGTTCGAGGGGCCCGCGAGCACAATCTTCGCGACATCAATGTCACGATCCCTCGCGACAAGCTTACCGTCATCACCGGCCTCTCGGGTTCCGGCAAGTCCTCGCTCGCGTTCGATACCATCTACGCCGAGGGTCAGCGGCGCTACGTGGAGTCGCTGTCAGCGTACGCGCGCCAGTTTCTGGGGTTGATGGAGAAGCCGGACGTCGATTCGATCGAGGGTCTATCACCGGCGATCTCCATTCAGCAGAAGACTGCCGGACACAATCCGCGCTCGACGGTCGGGACCGTGACGGAGATCTATGATTATCTCCGGCTTATGTACGCCCGTGCTGGAACGCCGCACTGTCCCACGTGCGGACGCGCAGTCGAGCGCCAGAGCGCGGCGCAGATCGCCGATACGATTCTGCAATGGCCGATTGGTACGCGAATTGAGATTCTCGCGCCGCTAGTGCGCGAGCGGAAGGGTGAATTTCGGGAGTTGTTCGAGCAGGCGCGCCGTCAGGGATTCGTACGCGCGATCGTGGACGGCGAGCTGGTCGAGCTCGCGTCGCCGCCAAAGCTTAACAAGAAACTCAATCACAGCGTTGCAGTCGTCGTAGATCGCGTAGTCGTCAATCGCGAAGATCGGGGTCGTCTCGCCGACTCGGTCGAGACCGCGCTGAAACTGGCTGATGGGCTGGTCGAAGTGAAGCGCCTGGACAACGATTCGTCCAACCTCTTTTCCGAGCGATATGGTTGCCCAGAATGCGGAACATCACTCGCGGAGCTCGAACCGCGCCAGTTCTCGTTCAACTCTCCCTTTGGGGCGTGCGCCAAGTGCGGCGGCCTTGGCACGCGACGCGAGGTTAGCGAAGACCTGATACTTGGCGATGGCAGTCTGACCATCCCCGAAGGCGTTGTACTGCCATGGGGTGAGCCTGACGGATACTTGCGTCGCACGATTCTGCCAGGCCTCGCGCGCGAGCTCAAGTTCAACCTCGATACGCCATGGGGAGAGCTGCCGCAGAAGACACGCGATGCACTGTTGTATGGAGCGGCGGGGCGTCGTGGCGGCGCGCAACGCACGAGCGACATAAAGTGGGAAGGAATAATCTCCAACGTTCAGCGGCGTTACGATGAGACTGAATCTGACTCCGTGCGTCTGGACCTGGAGCAATTCATGACAGCACTCCCGTGCACGGCATGTGGAGGGCGCCGCCTCAAACCGGAATCACTCGCGGTAACGATTGCGGGTATGAATATCGGCGACGTAGTCGAGCTGTCCGTGGAGGAGGCGGTGCACTTCTTCGATGGCGTGAAGGTCAGATCCGCAACGCAGCCTGGACTGGATGCCGATATCGCGGGCCCGATTCTCAAGGAAGTCCGCGAGCGTCTACGCTTTCTTGTCGACGTCGGTCTCGACTACCTCACGCTCGGCCGCGCCGCCGAGTCGTTGTCCGGCGGTGAGGCGCAACGAATTCGCCTCGCGACTCAGATCGGCTCGCGCCTGGTCGGCGTTCTGTACATACTAGACGAGCCGTCAATCGGTCTGCATCAGCGCGATAATGCGCGGCTTCTCGCGACACTGCGGCAGCTGCGCGATCTGGGCAACACTGTAATAGTGGTCGAGCACGATGAGGAAACGATGCGCGCCGCCGATCATCTCATCGATCTCGGTCCGGGCGCCGGAAAACATGGCGGCTTCGTCATCGCCGAGGGAACGGTGGAGGAAGTCACCGAGGATCGCGCATCGGTGACTGGTCGCTATCTGCGCGGCGAGTCCGTGATTGCGGTTCCAGAGGTGCGGCGGCCGCAGGATCCCGATCGCATTCTTCGCATTGAAGGCGCAACCGAGCACAATCTTCGCGACATTACCGCCGAAATTCCGCTCGGGAATTTCGTCGCTGTAACAGGTGTATCCGGTTCCGGCAAGTCGACACTCGTCGCTGACATCCTGCACAGCTCGCTCGCGCGGCACTTCTATCGTGCGCGCGTGATACCCGGGAAGCACAAGCGTATCACTGGACTGGAGCACATCGACAAGGTGATCGATATCGATCAGAGCCCGATTGGGCGCACACCGCGCTCCAACCCTGCCACCTATGTCGGGTTGTTCACACCGGTTCGCGAGTTGTTCGCTGAACTGCCTGAGTCGAAGATCCGCGGCTATGGCCCCGGGCGCTTCTCCTTCAACGTGAAGGGGGGCCGATGCGAGGCGTGTGAAGGTGATGGACTCGTCAAGATCGAGATGCACTTTCTCCCCGACGTTTACGTGCCGTGCGATGTCTGCAAGGGCAAGCGTTACAATCGCGAGACGCTGGAAGTGCGTTTCCGCGGGCTGAACATCGCAGACGTTCTGGAACTCACCGTGGAGGACGCGATAGAAGTGTTCGCGAACCAGCCTCGCATACACAACAAGCTCGTCACGCTCAACGAAGTCGGGTTGGGCTATGTGCACCTGGGCCAGAGCGCGACGACACTGTCCGGTGGTGAAGCGCAGCGCGTCAAGCTGGCGTCGGAGCTGTCCAAGCGCGACACCGGCCGTACGTTCTATATTCTGGACGAGCCGACCACAGGATTGCACTTTGAGGACGTGCGCATGCTTCTCAAGGTGCTGCACACGCTGGTCGATCGCGGGAATACGGTGCTTGTGATCGAGCACAATCTCGATGTCATCAAGACCGCCGACTACATAATCGACCTCGGCCCGGAAGGCGGACTCAAGGGTGGTAATATTGTCGCGAGTGGAACTCCAGAACAGGTCGTGCGCGTCGCGGAATCACACACGGGGCAGTACCTTCGCCACATGCTTCCGTCGGCGCTCAAGAGAAAGGCAGGCTGATGGTATCATTGCTCGATATTATCGGACCGGTGATGGTGGGCCCGTCATCATCGCACACTGCCGGCGCGTGCAGGCTGGGCCTACTTGCCCGCGGACTGGTTGGCGGTACGCCGGAGACGGCGCTTCTCGAGCTGCACGGATCTTTCGCGCGTACGGGTGAAGGGCATGGCACGGACAAGGCGCTCGTCGCCGGCCTGCTTGGCTTTCGGCCAGATGACGAACGCATCAGAACCGCACTCGAGATCGCGGACGGCGAAGGACTTGAATACACATTCGAAAAGACGACGCTGGCCGACGAAGCCCATCCCAACACTGTGCGCATGACCGTGGCGCGCGGTCCGCGCCGCGCAGTGATGGTCGGTTCCTCGCTTGGCGCCGGACGCGTGCTCGTGACCGAGATCGATGGCTTCCCGGTGGGTATTACCGGAAATTTCTTCAGCATCGTGATTCTTGCGGCCGACGTCAGAGGTTCGATTGCACGCGTCACGCGCATCCTGTCAGATCATGACATCAACATCGCGACGCTCAAGCTCACTCGCAAACAGCGCGGTGGTGATGCGTTCATAGTCATCGAATGCGATGACATGGCGGGAGAGGATGTACGCGACGAGATTCGAGCGCTGGCCTGGGTGCGCTGGGCCATGCGGCTCGACAAGGTCGGAGGCGGTTGAGCGCATGTACAGGGCACTTGCGGACGCGATAGCTGATGCAGAGGCACGCGGCACGACACTATCGACCGTTGCACTCGAGTTGGAAGCGCAGGATCAGGGTCGCTCCGTCGACGACATTCGCCGCTCACTTGCGCGCGCGCTCGTCGTGATGCGTGGTGCTGTCGAAGCCGGAATGACGGGAGAGATGCGATCGAACTCCGGCCTTGTTGGCGGTGACGCCGCGAAACTCAGGAACAGCCGTGAGGGGCCGCTCCTTGGAACTCCGTTCCACGACATACTGGCGCGCGCACTTGCGGTCCAGGAAGTCAATGCCGCAATGGGTGTGATCGTCGCCGCGCCTACCGCCGGCGGAGCAGGTGTGCTTCCGGCGGTACTGACCGGACTCGCAAGCGCGCGTGCAATCACCGACGACACGGTCATCGCCGCGCTTGCGACTGCAGGACTGATCGGTGCAGTGATCGCCGAGCGGGCGTCGCTATCGGGAGCAGAAGGCGGCTGCCAGGCAGAGACAGGAGCGGCGGCGGGAATGGCAGCCGGAGCCGCCACCGAAATGCTCGGCGGCACGCCTGCTCAGGCCGGACACGCGACTGCGCTCGCAATGCAGGGAACTCTCGGACTCGTCTGCGATCCACTTGGCGGACTCGTCGAGCTTCCATGCGTGTTTCGCAATGCGACCGGTGCCGCGATCGCGCTTTCAGCGATCGAGATGGCACTCGCAGGCATCGAGTTTGTCATACCGGTGGATGAAGTGATCGACGTTATGGGCGAGATCGGGCGCGAGATGGACGTGCGCTACCGCGAGACAGCGGGCGGCGGACTTGCGGCTACGCCAACTGGCCGTCGACTCGCCAGGGAACGACTGTACCACATCAAGCGCGCGTAGCGTGTACGTCGACGAGCGGGCACAGTGGGAGCTGGTACACTTCGACGATCTCAAGCCCCGACATCTGTACGACATACTCGCGCTCCGCAACGCGGTTTTCATCGTGGAGCAGCAATGCGCTTATCAGGACTGCGACGGTGTCGATCGTGTGTCGCATCACCTCTGGACGCGCGGCGCGGACGACGCGATGGCCGCGTATCTGCGCGTCATTCCGCCGTCGGTGTCGTATGGCGAAGCGTCAATCGGGCGCATCATTACGTCGCTGGCAGCCCGACGCCGCGGACTCGGCCGAGCTCTGGTCCGCGAAGGGATCGTGCGCGTCGAGGAGTTGTACGGACCCGTCCCAATCCGTATCGGTGCGCAGCGATATCTTCTGCGGTTCTATGAGCAGTTCGGCTTTGCTTCGACCGGGCGCGAGTACGACGAGGATGGCATCCCCCACACCGAGATGCTGCGCTCGGCGTAAATGCGCCGACAATCGCCACTAATTTGTGACGCGGCGGGACTCTCAACCGCCCAAGATCGAAGATGAAAGCGGATGGAATCGCCGAAATCCCAATCCCAGCCAGCGTGGCTGAACCTTAGTTCGATTTGCGAGCTACTCGACTATTCGGCATTTTCCCGGGCAGGCCATGCAGAGCGTCCGCCACTCTCGCTGCCCAGAGGACGTCCGGATGTGAGGCCCGCTCGCACCTCTACTAACTGTATCAGCCGACCAAGACTATTTTTCCACTTGGCGACTCAGCGCTCCGCCGCCCCTCGCCGCAATAACTTGGCGCCAGCTAGCCGATCCCGGCCTACCCCTACTTTTCGCACGCATGGGCATCTTTGACAGCATAGCGCGCCTGTTTCGCGCCAACGTAAATGCCGCGATCTCAGCGGTCGAACAGCCGGAAAAGATGTTGACGCAGATCATCGCCGACATGCGCACCCAGCTCGTTCGGGCCAAGCAGCAGGTCGCAGCCGCCATCGCAGACGAGAAACGCCTTGAAGACCAGACCATGGGCGAGCTCCGCGAGGCCGAGGAGTGGGAGCGGCGAGCAATGCTCGCCGTCAAGGAAGGACGCGACGAGCTGGCCAAGCAGGCTCTCATGCGCCGCAATGAGCACGTCTCGCGCGGCCAGCAGATGCAGATGACGTGGGAAGCCCACAAGCAGGAGACCGACCGCCTCAAGAACTCGCTCCGCGACCTCAATGACAACATCGAAGAGGCGAACCGCAAAAAGACGCTCCTCCTCGCGCGGCAGCGACGCGCCGAAGCGCAAAAGCGGATCTCCGAGACCATGTCGTCGATGTCGGACAAGTCAGCCTTCGATGCGTTCGCGCGGATGGAGGAGAAGATCGAGCAGAACGAGCGTCAGGTACGCGCCAGCGTCGAGATCGATCAGGAGTTCTCCGGCGACGCTCTGAGCCACCAGTTCAAGCAGCTGGAGTCCTCAGCCGGCGACGCCACTGCCGACTTGCAGCTATCGCAGCTGAAGCAGAAGATGGGCATCGGTTCGGGCCAGGCGCCGCAATCGCACCAGCTCGCTCCGGGAGAAGTCGCTGCTGATCAATCACGGAAGCTATCATCCGGCGAGGTTGCGACCGACCAACCCAGATCGTTGCCAGCCGCCGATACTCACGAGGACAAGTCAGGTAATTGAGGGGCGCCTCCGTGAGCTCTTCCCGGACTGCGGGTACCATAACAGCAGTCACGCTGCTCGTTCTCCTCCTCTGGATGTTTCAGAGGACGGTCGATGTGTTCCTGCTGCTCTTTATCGCGATCATACTGTCGCTGTACCTCGGCGCGGTTCGCGACGCGCTCGTCGCGCGGCTGCACGTTCCCGCGCGGCTCGCATTTCTCGCCAGCGTTCTCATTACACTGCTTGGCGTTGTCGGCCTGTTCTGGCTGCTCGTTCCTGCGGTTGTGGGACAGACCCGCGAGCTGTTTGACGTACTCCCCGCGTACGTCACGAGCTGGGAGGCAGCCTTCGACCGTTTCGTCGTGAGCCTTCCTGGAATGCGCGGTAACTGGCAACCCGGTCAGCATCAAGTACTCCGCGCGTTGTATGATCAGCTTCTGGGTTACGCGCAGGGAGTCTTCCCGCGCGTGTTCTCCATCGTCGGCATACTCATCGACGTATTCTCTGTTTTCGTGATGAGTATCTACCTCGCGTTGCAACCGGGAGTGTATCGTGAGTGGTTCATCGCGCTGTTCCCGCCGCGGCATCGCGACCTGGTGCGCGACATCCTTCGTGACATAGCGGATTCGCTTCGCGCGTACATCGTCGGCCAGCTCACGACGATGACAGTGCTTGCGATACTCACTGCATTCTTCCTCTGGCTGCTGAACGTGCCGTACTGGCTCACTTTCGGTGTGTTCACCGGAATGGTCGCCATCGTGCCGTTCTTCGGATCGCTGCTCAGCACCACGGTTCCGGCAGCCTTTGTTCTCACCGGACCCAATGGCGGCACACGTGCATTGCTCGTGCTCGGCGTCGGTGTGGTGGTGCATTTGATCGAAGGCAACCTCGTGTCTCCGCTCGTGATGTCCAGACAGGTGGAGCTGCCGCCTGTCCTCACCATCATGGGCGTCCTCGTCGTGGGCAGCCTGCTTGGACCGCTCGGTCTCGTGGTTGCGCTGCCGGCTTTGGTGATGGTGATGGTCGTTGTGCGACGCATTCTCATTAATCGCATTTACGAAGGCAAAGGCTTCCGACGGGGAGGCCGCGACGGCAAGCTCATTCTGCGCGTCCCGGTGCCGGACGGCGGCGTCCTGCTACCCGAAGGCGGGCTGGTGGACATTCAGGCGTTCAAGACCAGAGTCGCGGCCGCGCACTAGGGCAGCTGCTAGTGCAACTGATTGCGCAAGGCGCGCACTGGCGGCGGCCCTTACCTTTGTACCATGCAACAGGTTCGACTTTACAACACCATGACGCAAACTGTCGAGCCGTTCGCTCCGGCCGACGGGAAGGTCGTGCGAATGTACACGTGCGGCCCGACAGTCTACAATCCAGCGCACGTCGGCAACTTCAGAACTTTTCTGTTCGAGGATCTGCTGCGGCGCGTTCTTCGCATGGCCGGTTGGGGTGTCGATCAGGTGATGAATCTCACTGATGTCGACGACAAGATTATTCGCCGCGCATCCGAAGCAGGCGTCACGATCGATGAGATCACGGGTCCGGTTACCGAGCGCTTCCATGCCGACCGGCACTATCTGCGCATCGAGGATGCAGAGCGGTATCCGCGCGCCACCGAGAGCATCCCAGAAATGATCGCGCTCGTCGAGCGGCTGGTACAGCGCGGCGTGGCGTACCAGGCGGATGACCAATCCGTGTATTTCGCGATCGACAGGTTCGCCGGCTACGGCAGACTGTCCAGGCTGGACACCCGCGAGATCCAGAGCGGTGCGCGCGTCGCGCAGGATGATTACGCCAAAGAGAACGCGCAGGATTTTGCACTGTGGAAGGCGGCCAAGCCTGAGGACGAGACCGCCGGTGCAGCCTGGGACTCGCCGTGGGGCCGCGGCCGACCAGGGTGGCATTTGGAGTGCTCGGCCATGGCGATGCGCTTTCTGGGCGAGACGATGGACATTCATTGCGGCGGCATCGACCTGGTTTTTCCACACCATGAGGACGAGATCGCGCAGTCGGAAGCTGCGACGGGAGTTGAGTTTTCACGCTTCTGGTGCCATGGCCAGTTCCTGCTCACCGACGGCGCAAAGATGGCCAAGCGCGTCGGGAACGTAGCTACGGTGGCGGATATGCGAGACCAGGGGGTGTCAGGCGCCGCGTTCAGGCATTTTGCGTTCTCGACCCACTACCGCAAGCAACTGAATCTGTCGCCCAACGCGCTGGAGGCTTCTCTCGAAGGTGTACGTCGGGTGGGCGATTTCGCGGAGCGCCTCAAGTCGGCAACGGCGGGAACTCCCGAGCTTGCGATGGCCGCCGAGGAGTTGGAACGCGCGGCGAAGGACGCCCTCTTCGACGACCTCAACGCGCCCGAAGCGATGGCCGCACTGTACACCTTTATTCGGAAGGCAAATGCCGAGCTGGATCGGGAGGGAAGCGATGCGGGGGCTCTAACCCGGGCGCGGGAGGCGTTTGCGCTCGTGAATGGCGTGCTGGACATAATTCCAGAGCCTGCGGCGGATGACGCCGCACTCGCTGGCTATGTCGAGGGTCGTCTTGCCGACCGTCGGGCCGCTCGTGCGAGGCGAGATTTTGCTGCCGCCGACGCGATTCGCGATGAGCTTACGGGGCGTGGCATCGCCATTGAGGACGGACCACAGGGTACCCGTTGGAAAAACCTTCGGTAGGCGTTGACTCTTGCCCCTAAAAGAGGGTATTTTTCCAGGCTTGCGTGGAAACGCGTTGCTGACGTAGCTCAATTGGCGGAGCAGTCGATTTGTAATCGACAGGTTACCGGTTCGATTCCGGTCGTCAGCTCTGCGGGTACGGGTAAAGACGGCAGACGGTGGTCGCGCAGGACTCAGGGTGGGGTACCCAAGCGGCCAACGGGAGCAGACTGTAAATCTGCCGGCTAACGCCTTCGAAGGTTCGAATCCTTCCCCCACCATTAGTTGCGGGAGTAGCTCAGTTGGTAGAGCGCTAGCCTTCCAAGCTTGATGTCGCGGGTTCGAGTCCCGTCTCCCGCTTGTTGGGGCGGATTTGGAGATCTGCCAGCAGGACGAATCGCTCGTGTAGCTCAGTTGGTAGAGCACACCCTTGGTAAGGGTGAGGTCACCGGTTCAATCCCGGTCGCGAGCTTTCGGGTTTTTGTGCGTGGATGTTGTAG